>NZ_JBWCCN010000030.1:0-52054 GCF_056279485.1 Pseudomonas sp. TE12508
CTCCCACGGATCTGTACTGCGTCAACAGTCAGAATCGGGCTTTGTCCCTCCTCCTCCCTTCAAGTCCCAGCATACAAGCGGGCTTGCTCGCGAAGGCGGTGTATCAGTCGACATCAATGTTGAATGATGAACCGCTTTCGCGAGCAAGCCCGCTCCCACATTAAATGGTGTACAGGTTGATCTGGCTGTGGAGATCCACTCGCGCCTCGACCGAGTCATAACTGGCCAAGGTGGCGTGCGGGGTCTGGAGCGGATGAACATGGGTCGCGGTGATGACCATGACGTGGCCGCCCGCCGCTTCACCTGCACGAATCCCCACGGCGGCATCTTCGAAGATCAGGCACTCGGTGGGCTCGACCCCTAACCGACTGGCGGCCAGCCGATACCCCGCAGGGTCGGGTTTGCCGGCGCTGACGTCTTCGGCGGTGACCATCACCAAAGGCTCGGGAATGCCTGCCGCCGACATTCGGCGCAAGGCCAGCGCCCGTGGCGCGGAGGTGACGATGGCCCATTGATTGGCAGGCAGCGACTTGAGGAAATTCGCCGCGCCGGCCACCTCGACAATCCCTTCCACATCCTCGATTTCCGCTTCGGTGATCCACGCGGCTTCAGCTTCAGCGTCCACCCCGGGCAAGGCCAGACGAGTGATAGTGTCGATGGCGCGTACGCCGTGGATGGTCGGCAGGAAGGTATCGACATCAACACCATGGCGCAGGGCCCAGGTGGTCCAGATCCGCTCGGCGGCGGCGATGGAGTTGAGGACAGTTCCGTCCATATCGAACAGAAAGGCGCGGTACGAGATGTTGAACACGGATGCTTGAACGGACAAAGGGCGATTTCCAGAACCAGGCGAGTATTTTCAAGCAATGTACATCACCCACGTAGGAGCTGCCGCAGGCTGCGATCTTTTGATCTTCGTTTTTAAAAGCAAAATCAAAAGATCGCAGCCTGCGGCAGCGCCTACACGGTCCGGTTCGAATGCAAGGCGCTTTGCACGCAATCGAGCAACTGCCCCACAGCCCAAGGTTTCTTGATGAACGCAACCCGATGCTTGACCCCCGAACTTTTCGGGGTTTCAAAGCCGGACATGATCATGATCGGTTTGTCTGGCCAACGGTCGCCGAACTGATTGGCCAGGTCCGCGCCATTGAGTTTGCCAGGCATGGTGATGTCCGTCAGCAGCAGTCCTACCTCCGGCGCGTGCTGCTCAAGAAACTGCGACGCGGCGTCCGCGCTGATCTGTGGTTCAACCGCAAAGCCCTCCTCCTGAAGAATTTCGCAAAGAAACTCCAGAATCAACGGGTCGTCCTCCACCACAAGAATCAATCCGTCAGACAAGTGCGCGCCCGCCGTCGATACTGGACCCATGACTGTGTCACTCCCTGATTACGTAAATGATTTGCGCGGGCTCAAATCCGCCACCTACAGGTATGAGCAGCGGACTTCGTGGAAAATTCATTTTTGATACACCTGACGTGGACATTCTCCGTCCAGGCTGACAAATACGACCGTTTGTCAGCGCATAATTGTGGTTAAAATGCCGCCCCCCCATGCATGGCCGACTTTGCCCGATGAACCCAGATGCCCTCTCCGTCCTCCACGACCACTTGCTGACAGCGCTTGCGGCAGCACCCGCCGAAACCCGTCGGCTGTTCCACGGCCGTGGCCGCTGCTGGCCGGGGCTGGAGCAATTGACTGTCGACTGGCTGCAGGGCGTGGTGCTGGTCTGTGTGTTCAAGGAACCGCAAGCGTCGCAACTGGACGATTTGAAGCAGCGGCTGATGGCGATCACGCAGTCGCCTGCATGGACGACATCCGGCGCGCATACCTTGCTGTTGCAACATCGATACCTGCAGGAAAGCACCACCGAATGGCTGCTCGGGGAGCCGATCGACGAGATGACAATCACCGAAGGCGGCCTGCATTATCGCGTGGACCTGGGCCGCAAACAGAACACCGGCCTGTTCCTCGACATGCGCTACGGCCGCGATTGGGTGCGGACCAATGCTGATGGCAAGCGGGTGTTGAACCTGTTCGCCTATACCTGCGGGTTTTCGGTGGCCGCCATTGCGGGTGGCGCTACGCATGTGGTCAATCTGGACATGGCTCGCTCGGCCCTGAGCCGTGGCCGCGACAATCATCGGCTCAATGGGCATGACTTGAGCAAGGTGAGTTTTCTCGGCCATGACCTGTTCAAGTCCTGGGGCAAGGTCATCAGCAATGGTCCTTACGATCTGGTGATCATCGACCCGCCGTCCTTTCAGAAAGGCAGTTTTCTGCTGACCAAGGATTACCAGCGCGTGCTGCGCCGCCTGCCGGAATTGCTCAGCCCACAGGGCACGGTGCTGGCTTGCATGAACGATCCGGCGTTCGGTGCGGACTTTCTCATCGATGGCGTCACCCGCGAAGCGCCAAGCTTGCGGTTTGAGCAGCGACTGGAAAATCCGCCAGAGTTTCCGGATGCCGATGTCGAGTGCGGGTTGAAGGCGTTGGTGTTCACGCTGAAAAACTGAGTCACCGCCCGCCCCCTGTGGGAGCGAGCCTGCTCGCGATGACGGTGGGTCAGTCGATAACCGTGTTGAATGATAAACCGCTATCGCGAGCAGGCTCGCTCCCACAAGGTATCAACGCGGCTGCAACACCAGCGCAAACAGCTCCCCATGCCCATTCACATTAAGCTTGTGATAGAGATTGCGCCGATGCACCTTCACCGTTTCCGGGGAAATACCCAGTTGCTGGGCGATGGCTTTGCTGGAGAAGCCCTGGAGAATCAGCCGCGCCGTCTCGACTTCGCGCACCGATAAACGCGCATCGAAGCGATCCAGCAGAGTCGCCAGATCGCCGGCCACGGCCTCGGCGGTCGGCCCTTCCGGGGGCATCAGTTGCAGGTGACGGCGCATGGCCGCCAGCACCCAGTCGCGCACGCACAGCAGACGGCCCTGCTCCTCAAGGGTGAACGTCGTCGAGCGGCCCAACGATAAACCGAGCACCGCGCCGTCGACATTGACCATGAACTGCAACTCGTCGCGACCCACCACCGAGCGGAAGTAGCTCAGGTAATACTCGCTCTGCTGAAACTGGTCGGGAGCCACGGCGGCCAGGCTGTGCAAGCCATCGGCAATACCGGCACAAGCGGCCTGGTAGAACGGATCGAGCAGGTACATGCCGGCGCTGTAGTCCGCCAGTTCTTCGTGTTCGTCGGCGCCGTCCCTGGAGTCGAAATCAATCAGCAGCCGTGGCACCCGCCCCGACCGCATCACCGCGACCAACGCGTTATCCAGCGGCACCAATAGCCGTAGCGTGTCCACCAGCGCACGCCAGAACCCGTCCTGCCCCAACGCCGCAAAAACCCGCGCCAACCCTTGGTGCATCGGCAATTCCTTGAGCAACGCGTCCACGCCCTACCCCTTTCGAGTAACCCATGATGGGAATGGGTGAGTCCCCCGCCTGCCGATACGCTGCAAGCACCTGATCATCACCGGCCTGCAGCAGGCCAGGAGTGCCGCATCATGAGTGGTCATCGCTCGCATATCAACCTGGGACTGGGCGCCTGTTTGTGCGCTTCGCTTTCGGCGGTCGCCGCCGACGCCCCCACCGTGAACGTCTACAACTGGTATGACTACATCGGCCCCAACACCTTGCAGGATTTCAAGCGCGACACGGGGATCCAGCCGGTTTACGACACCTTCGACAGCGCCGAAGTCCTGGAAGGCAAACTGCTGACCAGCCGCAGCGGCTACGACGTGGTGGTGGCCAGCAACTTCAGCCTGCCGACGCTGATCAAGGCCGGGGCGCTTGCACCACTGCCCCGCGCGCAAATGCCTGACTACAAAAACATGGACACCGGGCTGCTGGCGAAACTGGCCAACAACGATCCGGGTAACCAGTACGCTGTGCCGTATCTGTGGGGCACCAACGGCATCGGCTACAACGTCGACAAGGTCCGCGCCGCGTTGGGCGACAAGGCGCCGGTGGACTCCTGGGAGCTGGTGTTCAACGAAGCGAACCTGGCCAAGCTCGGCGAGTGCGGCGTGGCAATGCTCGACTCGCCTTCGGAGATGCTGCCGGTCGCGCTGCATTACCTGGGCCTGCCACCCAATAGCACCAACCCCGAGGACTACAAGAAAGTCCAGGCGCTGCTGCTCAAGCTGCGCCCGCACATTGCCTACTTCAATTCCTCAAAATTCATCAGCGACCTGGCCAACGGCAACATCTGCGTGGCGGTGGGTTGGTCCGGCGCGATGCTGGAAGCCAAGACCAACGCCGAACAAGCAGCCAATGGTGTGAAGATCGCCTACAGCCTGCCGAAGGAAGGGGCGCCGGTGTGGTTCGACACCTTGGTGCTGCTCAAGGACGCGCCGCATCCGCAGCAAGGCCTGGCGTTCATCGACTACTTGATGCGCCCCGAAGTCATCGCTCCGGTCACGGATCATCTGTCCTACCCCAACGGCAATCGCAGCGCGACCAGCCTGGTGGCCGAGGCGACTCGCAACAACCCTGCCATTTACCCGCCGACCGAGGCCATGGCCAAGCTGTTCACTCTTGAACCTCTGCCGAAGGCGACCGAGCGCGTCCGCACGCGCGTCTGGAGCACCGTGAAGAACGGTCAGTGATCCTACGCAATCCATGTGGGAGCGGGCTTGCTCGCGAAGGCGGCGGCACAGTCAACATTGATGTCGTCAGAGACACCGCTTTCGCGGGCAAGCCCGCTCCCACAGGTTTCTTACCTTCGGGCTAATAAGCCCCCCTTTTTAAATTGAAGATGAGAGAAACGATGAAACCACGTGCCCGCGACCTGAACATTCAGTTCGGCCAACTGCAACCCGGCCCCCTCAACGCCATCACCGATGTGCCCGGTGTACGGGTCGGCCACAGCAATGTGCGAGGACAAACCGCCAGCGGCCGCGACATCTACACCGGAGTCACGCTGATCGAGCCCCGTGCCGGTTCCGCCAATCAACAGCCATGCTTCGCCGGCGTCCATGTGCTCAACGGTAACGGCGATGCCACGGGGCTTGAGTGGATTCGCGAGGCCGGCCTGCTGACCAGTCCGATTGCCTTCACCAACACCCATAGCCTGGGCGTAGTGCGCGACGCGCTGATCGTTTTGGATCGTCAGGAGCAACCCGACGATGGGCGCCTTTACTGGAACATGCCCGTGGTGCTGGAAACGTTCGACGGCTTGCTCAACGACATCAACGGTTTTCATGTACGTCCGGAACATGTGGCCGAAGCTCTGCGCACAGCCGTCGGCGGCCCGGTCATCGAAGGCGCGGTGGGCGGTGGCAGCGGGATGATCTGTCATGAATTCAAGGGCGGGATTGGCACCGCATCGCGCCGGCTGAATAGTGCTCAAGGAGGCTGGACCGTCGGCGCAATCGTCCAGGCCAACCACGGCATTCGTCACGAATTACGCGTCGACGGTTACCCCGTGGGGCGTTATATGGAGCAGGTCGACTCGCCCTTCCTCAAGGCCTCCCTGCCCCATCCGGGCATGGGCTCCATCGTCGTCTGCCTGGCCACCGACGCGCCTCTTTTACCCCACCAATGCACGCGCCTCGCGCAACGTGCCAGCCTCGGCCTGGCCCGCACCGGTGGCGGCAATGAAGACCACAGCGGCGACATTTTCGTGGCCTTCGCCACCGGCAATCAGCACGTGCCGCCAGCCGCTTATGAAGGCAAAGGCGCGCCTACTTGCGATCACCTGAGGATGGTCAACAACGACCACATCAGCGAACTGTTCCTGGCCGCCACCGAAGCCGTGGAAGAAGCCATCATCAACGCCCTGCTGGCCGCGAACACCACCGAAGGCAACGGCCATACGGTGCCGGGCCTGGATGCCAACACCTTGCTCAAAGCGCTGCGCCAGGCCGGTTGGCCGGGGGGATTAGACTAATGGTACTTGAGTGCCAGCCACCGGCTTCTTACGATATTGGTACGTAGCGGTTGGAGGTTTAAAGCCGTTGCGTAGGTGGTGAGTGAACTGAACCCCAATAAGCTCACCACTTGTTTCATGCGCATCTTGAGCCTCTGGGCTCTACTTCCTCCCCATCAAAGAGCTTTGAGGCTCTTTTTTTGTCTGTCAAAAAGCGTCGGCGCTGACCGGTCGGCAAAGGTGAATATCCTGAGCCGCGTCGCTGCGCCTGGATGCACCGAAAAGATCACGACCAATCACCCGCGCAACCTCCAGATGAACCGTCGGCTCCTGGATTTCCGAGTCGAGCAACAGCTCGGACGTCACAACGCTGGCACCGCAATAATCGAAGATTCCATGGTCGATCTGCGTCTTCATGGCGTCGGCATAACCGTGGCGCGCATAGGTTCCCGCATCTGCGCCGCCGACACCCACAAGGTGAACCCGCAGGTGGCGAAGCTTCTTCTCCAACTTGGCATCCGCACTGAAATCGAATGCCCAGCCATTGGCGAACACCCGATCGATCCAGCCTTTGAGCAGCGCCGGCATCGACCACCAATAAACCGGATACACCAGCACCAGCGCATCGGCGCCATCGATTCTCGCCTGCTCGGCGGCCACATCGGCGGGGGGCGGTGCTTCGCGATGATGGACGGCGAGATCGGCCGCGCCGAACCTCGGATCGAATCCTTGCGCCCAAAGGTCCGCGATCTCGAAAGAGTTGTCGGAATCAGCTACGGATACGCCTTCGCCGATCTGCCTGGCGAGGCTATGGGTGAGCGACTGTAGATCATGGTGAGCGACAACAATGAGTGCGTGCATGTCGAAAACTCCTGCTACGGAATGAGTGATTGAGGGCTAGAGACGAGCCTTATATACTCTTGGTAAGTTACGATCAGTAAGCTACTTTTGGTACATAAGCATGTCAAGCACCGAAACACCTGAGCAGGATTCCAGCCCGCAACCACGTCGCCGGATGTCGCGCGAAGAGCGCCAGCGCCAATTGCTGGATGTCGCCTGGCAGCTGGTTCGAGAGGAAGGCACGGAAGCCTTGACCCTGGGCCGGCTCGCCGAACAGGCGGGGGTGACCAAACCGGTGGTTTACGATCATTTCACCACCCGCCCCGGGTTGCTGGCGGCGCTTTATCAGGAGTTCGACGCGCGTCAGACCGCGCTCATGGACGCTGCGCTTCAAACCAGTGAACCGACGCTGGCGAGCAAGGCAATGGTCATCGCGTCTTCATATGTTGATTGCGTTCTTCTCCAGGGCCGCGAGATACCCGGCGTGATCGCGGCGTTGACCAGCTCGCCCGAGCTGGAAAAGATCAAGCGCGAGTACGAAGCGATCTTCATGGACAAGTGCCGCAACGCCCTTCTCCCCTTCGCCGGAGCGGGTGAAATCGCGCCAGCGAGTCTTCGGGCGATGCTCGGTGCAGCCGAGGCGCTGTCTCACGCCGCCGCGACTGGCGAGATCACGCCAGTGCAGGCACAGGACGAACTTTTCGCAACGATCATGGCGATGGTCGAAAGGAGCGCACGCCTCGGGGTCGGCCTCGAAACCTGAACGGCTGGCCCGCCAGGACAGCAGCGTAATGCCACCTATACTCCAAACCACCTTCCCCCACGGGGGTCTGCGCTACCAACAATAAAAAGCAGAGGTGGAACATGGTCTGGCAGCAAATCTACGACCCCTTCGGCAACCCGTTGCTATCAACCATCATGGCGGCGGTGCCGGTGGTGGTGATGCTGGTCTCCCTGGCGTTTTTCCACATCAAGGCGCATCTGGCGGCGTTGTTGGCCCTGGGCTCGGCCTTGTTGATTGCGATTTTCGCCTTCGGCATGCCGGCGGACATGGCGGGCTCAGCCGCGCTATATGGCGCCGCCAACGGGCTGCTGCCGATTGGCTGGATCGTGCTTAACATCATCTTCCTGCATCGGCTGACCACCGAGAATGGCTCGTTCAAAGTGCTGCAGGATTCCCTGGCGCGCATCACTGATGATCGACGTCTGCAACTGCTGCTGATTGCTTTCTGCTTCGGCGCTTTCTTCGAAGGGGCCGCCGGTTTCGGCACCCCCGTGGCGGTGACCGGGGCCATTCTGATCGGGCTGGGCTTTTCGCCCCTGGCCGCGTCGGGCCTGGCACTGATCGCCAATACCGCGCCCGTGGCGTTCGGCGCCCTGGGTACGCCCATCATCACCTTGGCCAAAGTGACCGGGCTGGATGAAATGGAGCTGTCGATGATGGTCGGTCGACAACTGCCATTTTTCTCGGTGATCGTGCCGTTCTGGCTGATCTGGGCCTTCGCCGGCTGGCGCAAGATGCTGGAGATCTGGCCGGCGATCCTGGTCGCCGGGGTCAGCTTCGCCATACCGCAGTTTCTTGTGTCCAACTACCACGGGCCGATGCTGGTGGACGTGATCGCCGCGCTGATTTCCATGGCCTGCCTGACCGGTTTCCTCAAGGTCTGGAAGCCAGCCACTGTGCACACCTCCGCCGCCTTGTCGGGACGCGCCGACAACTCCAGTGTGGATGTGGACCAGGACGAGAAACCCAGCGCGACCTTTGCCAGCGACGCCAAACCTGCCGTAATGCGGGCGTGGATGCCATGGATCATCCTCACCGTCTTCGTGTTTGCCTGGGGCACTCAAAGCTTCAAGAACCTGTTCGACACCCGCCCGGTCATGGATCCGCAAACCCACTCGGCCAAGCTCGATCCCCAAGGCAAGCCGATGCGCGAGGCCAACCCGATCTTTGCCCCGACCTTGACCTTCACCACCATTCACCAACAGATCGAGAAGGTGCCGCCCGTGGTGCCTACACCTAAAAAAGAGGACGCGGTCTACAAGTTCACCTGGCTCACCAGCACCGGCAGCGGCATCTTGCTGGCGGCGATCCTCGGCGGGCTGCTGATGGGTTATTCCATCCCGCAGCTGCTGCACCATTACCTGCGAACGCTGTGGGTGGTGCGTTACTCGCTCATCACGATTGTGGCCATGCTTGCCCTGGGCTTCCTGACCCGCTACTCGGGCCTCGACGCCACGATGGGCCTGGCCTTCGCCGCAACGGGCATTTTCTACCCCATGTTCGGCACGTTGCTCGGCTGGCTCGGCGTTGCCCTGACCGGCTCGGACACAGCCTCCAACGTGCTGTTCGGCGGCTTGCAACGGGTAACGGCCGAGCAGTTGGGCCTGAGCCCGGTCTTGATGGCGGCGGCCAACAGTTCCGGCGGGGTCATGGGCAAGATGGTCGACGCCCAGTCGATCGTGGTCGCGTCCACCGCCACCCGCTGGTACGGCCATGAAGGGGAAATCCTGCGCTACGTGTTTTTCCACTCCGTGGTGCTGGCGATTCTGGTCGGCGGGCTGGTGACGTTGCAGGCCTATGTGGCGCCGTTCAGTCATATGGTGGTGGGTGGGAATTAACCGAGGCGACCGCTGTTAACCATGGCCCGGCATCGCAACCCGGGCCATGCCTCACGCCAGATAACCGCCGTTCACATCAGGCCGAAACTTGCGCATGGCAACAGTAGGCTAAGCTTTCAGCAGCTCATTGCACACGATGCTCGATTCTGCAGGTTTTGGTTTTTTCTGGAGAGCGTCTGCAACAGCTACTTCAGACAGGCCCAAACCTTTCACGCAGGATTGACGTGATGACCGAGCCCCTCCTCAGCTTTGATGCACTCAAGCGCGCCGCTGCCTCCGGCGAGATCGATACCGTGTTGGTCTGCATGGTCGACATGCAAGGACGACTGGTCGGCAAGCGATTCCAGGTCGAGTTTTTCATCGACAGCGGCCATGAAGAAACCCACTGCTGCAATTACCTGCTGGCTGACGACATCGACATGGAACCGGTGCCGGGTTACGCCGCGGCCAGCTGGAGCAAAGGCTATGGCGACTTTGTCCTGAAACCCGACATGGCCACCTTGCGTCGCGTGCCCTGGTTGGAATGCACGGCGCTGGTGCTCTGCGACGTGCTCGATCACCACCATCGGCGCGACCTGCCCCATAGCCCTCGGGCGATCCTGAAAAAACAGGTCGAGCGCCTGCGCGAACGCGGCTATACCGGCATGTTCGCCTCGGAGCTAGAGTTCTATCTGTTCGACGAGAGCTATGAAGCCATCCACGAGCGCAACTACCACAAGCCGAAGACCGCCGGCCATTACATCGAGGATTACAACATCCTCCAGACCACCCGCGAAGAGCCGGTGCTGCGGGCGATTCGCAAGCATCTGCAGGCCTCCGGCATTCCGGTGGAAAACTCCAAGGGTGAATGGGGGCCGGGGCAGGAAGAGATCAACATCCGTTATGCCGACGCCCTGACCATGGCCGATCACCATGTGATCATCAAGCACGCCTGCAAGGAGATTGCGCAACTGCAAGGCAAGGCGATCACCTTCATGGCCAAGTGGCGCTATGACGCCGCCGGTTCCAGCAGCCATGTGCACAATTCGCTATGGGACAAGAATGGCAAAAAATCGCTGTTCTTCGACCCCAAGGCCGAGTTTGGCATGTCGAAACTGATGCGCTCCTGGGTGGCCGGGCAGCTCAAATACGCCAACGACATCACCTGTTTTCTGGCGCCCTACATCAATTCGTACAAGCGCTTCCAGGCCGGCACTTTCGCGCCTACGCGGGCCGTATGGAGTCGGGACAATCGCACCGCAGGCTTTCGTTTGTGCGCGGAAGGCAGCAAGGCCATCCGCATCGAATGCCGCATCGGTGGCGCCGACCTCAACCCCTATCTGGCCTTCGCCGCCTTGATCGCCGCGGGCCTGGCCGGTATCGACGAGAAACTCAACCTGACGCCGCCCTTCGAGGGCGATGCCTACGTCGACGAGCACTTGCCCGAAGTGTCGAAAACCTTGCGCGATGCCTGCGCCGCACTCAAGGCGTCGAGCATGTTGCGCGAGGCATTCGGTGATGAAGTGATCGACCACTACGTGCACACCGCCGAGTGGGAGCAGAAAGAGTACGACCGGCGCATCACCGACTGGGAACTGCAGCGCGGCTTCGAGCGCTATTGAGCACGCCATGACTGAGATCGTTCAACTCATCTCCCCGGTCGATGGCCGGGTCTACGCCGAACGCCGCCGTGCCGATGCGGCGCAGCTCGACCAGGCTCTGACGGCGGCCGCAGCCGCCCAGGCGCAATGGCAGCGTCGGCCGCTGAGCGAACGCGCCGCATTTTGCAGTGCCGCCGTGTACGCGATGCTGGCGATGAAGGCCGAGATCGTGCTGGAACTGGCCTGGCAGATGGGCCGCCCGATACGCTTCGGCGCCGGCGAGCTGCGCGGTTTCGAAGAACGTGCGCGGCACATGATCGCCATTGCGCCTGAGGCGTTGGCAGCAATTGAACCTGCGCCTGTCGCCGGTTTTCGGCGCTGTATCAAACGCGAGCCGCTGGGTACGGTGCTGGTCGTCGCGCCGTGGAATTACCCCTATCTGACGGCAGTGAATACGATCATCCCGGCGCTGATGGCGGGCAACAGCGTGATCCTCAAACACGCCACACAAACGTTGCTGGTGGGCGAGCGTTTCGCCGAGGCCTTTCGCCGCGCCCATCTGCCCGAAGGCCTGTTCCACAACGTGCTGCTCGATCATCAGCAGACCGCCGCGATCATCGCTTCAGGACGCGTGCAGCAGGTGAACTTCACCGGTTCAGTCGATGCCGGCAAGGCCATGGAAAGCGCCGCCACTGGATGCTTCCTCGGCGTGGGCCTGGAACTCGGCGGCAAAGACCCCGCCTACGTCCGGGCAGACGCCAACCTTGAGCATGCGGTGGAAAACCTGGTGGACGGCAGCTTCTTCAACTCCGGGCAAAGCTGCTGCGCCGTCGAGCGTATCTATGTCGATGAAAAAATCTACCCGGCCTTTGTCGAGCGCTTCGTCGCCTTGACCCGCCAATACGTGCTGGGCAATCCGCTGTACGAGGCCACCACCCTCGGCCCCCTGATCACACCGAGCGCCGCTGAATTCGTTCGCGGGCAGATCGCCGATGCGCTGGCACACGGGGCCAGGGCGTTGATCGATCCAAAGGACTTTCCCGCCGATGCACCCGGCAGCGCCTACCTCGCGCCGCAGGTACTGGTGGACGTCACCCATAAAATGTCGGTGATGCGCGAGGAAAGCTTTGGCCCGGTGGTCGGCATCATGCCGGTGGCCAGCGACGACGAAGCCATTGCCTTGATGAACGACAGTGAGTTTGGGCTCAGCGCGTCCATCTGGACCCAGGATCTCGCTGCCGCCGAACGCATCGGCGACGAGATCGCCACCGGCACCGTGTTCATGAACCGCTGCGATTATCTGGACCCGGCCCTGGCCTGGACCGGGGTGAAAAACAGCGGGCGCGGCGTCACGCTGTCGCGCCTTGGCTATGAACACCTGACCCGCGCGAAATCCTTCCATCTGCGCCACGAGATCTGAGCCATGAGCCTGACCGCGAACTGGAACTACCCCACGAGCATCCGCTTCGGCGTTGGCCGCATCGCCGAATTGGCCGAGGTCTGCCGCAGCCAAGGGATCCAGCGACCGTTGCTGGTCACCGACAGTGGCCTGGCGCGTGCCCCGATCACCACCGCAGCGGTGGAATCCTTGCGCGCTGCCGGCCTCGGTGTAGCGCTGTTTTGCGACCTCAAGCCGAATCCGATTGAAGCCAATCTGGCAGGAGGACTCGACGCCTGGCGCGCCGGCAACCACGATGGCGTGGTCGCCTTCGGTGGTGGCAGCGGCCTGGACATGGGCAAGCTCATCGCGTTCATGAGCGGCCAGACCCGACCGGTTTGGGATTTCGAAGACATCGGCGATTACTGGACACGCGCCGACGAAAGCAGCATCGCCCCGGTCATTGCGGTGCCGACCACCGCGGGGACCGGTTCAGAGGTGGGCCGTGCGGCGGTGATCATCGACGAGCGTACGCACACCAAACGCATCATCTTTCACCCGAAAATGATGCCGCGCGTAGTCATCAGCGACCCGGCCCTCACCGTCGGCATGCCGGCAAAAGTCACCGCTGGCACCGGCATGGATGCGTTTGCCCATTGCCTGGAATCGTACTGCGCTCCCGGTTTTCACCCCATGGCCGAAGGTATTGCGGTGGAAGGCATGCGCCTGGTGGCCAATGCCCTGGTACGCGCCGTACACACCCCCTCCGACCTCGACGCGCGCGCGCAAATGCTGGCGGCTGCGGCGATGGGCGCTACCGCTTTCCAGAAAGGCCTGGGTGGCATGCACGCACTCGCCCATCCAGTGGGCGCCCTGTACGACACCCACCACGGCATGACCAATGCCACGTTCATGCCCTATGTACTGAAGTTCAACCGCCCGGCCATCGAGGAACGCATCACCCGCCTGGCGGCTTATTTGCGTCTGCCCTCCCCGGGATTCGACAGCTTTCTGGCCTTCGTCCTCAAGCTGCGCAAAGACATCGGCGTGCCGCATACGCTGTTTGAACTGGGGGTGGATGACAAGCAGGCCGATCTGATCGCAGACATGGCGATTGTCGACCCCTGCGCCGGCGGCAACCCGCTGCCGTTGACACGAACTGGCGCGGCAGAAATTTTCGATGCGGCGTTTCACGGCCGTCTCTAGAGCAATCGTCTGTCCATGGCCAACGTGTGAGCACGCAACCTGGATGGATTTCAACCGTTAGAGGCAGGAGCAGTACAACAGGGGGTTGAAGACAAACCCATTCGGCACGCACCACGCGGATGGATGTGGATCAAAACCTGAACAAGAGCACACGTTATGAGTCCAGTAAGCCAACCCGGCGCCACCGCGCCACAAGACGACGACCTCAAGGTGTTGCACAACATGGGCTATGCCCAGCAACTCTCGCGACGCATGGGCGTTTTCTCCAACTTTGCCATTTCCTTTTCGATCATTTGCATCCTCTCGGGTGGCATCAACTCGCTGGCGCAGGGCACTTCGGGTGCAGGCGGTGCGGCAATCGGTATCGGCTGGCCACTGGGCTGCCTGATCTCCGGGGTTTTCGCCATGGCCATGGCACAGATTTCCTCGGCCTACCCAACCGCTGGTGGCCTCTATCACTGGGGCTCGATTCTCGGTAACCGCTTCACCGGCTGGCTGACGGCCTGGTTCAATCTGTTGGGGCTGATCACGGTGCTCGGCGCGATCAACGTCGGTACCTATTACTTCTTTTTCGGTGCCTTCGGACCGGCCCTGGGAATGGAAGACACCATCACCACACGGATTACTTTCCTGGCGATCCTGACCGGCCTCCAGGCCTTGTGTAACCACTTCGGCATCGGCCTGACCGCAAAACTCACTGACTTCTCGGGCTACCTGATCTTCGCCACGGCGCTCGCGCTGACCATCGTCTGCCTGATCTCCGCGCCCAGCTATGAGTTCGCCCGGTTGGTGACCTTCAGCAACTATTCCGGCGAGGCTGGCGGCAACGTCTGGCCACAGGTGTCGAACAGCTGGATTTTCATGCTCGGCCTGCTCTTGCCGATCTACACCATCACCGGCTATGACGCCTCGGCGCATACCTCCGAAGAAACCCATCAGGCATCCGTGTCGGTACCGGTCGGGATGGTCAGCTCGGTGGCCTGGTCGCTGCTGTTCGGCTGGGTGATGCTCTGCTCGTTTGTACTGATGCTGCCAAGCATGGACGAAGCGGCGAAGCAGGGTTGGAATGTGTTCTTCTGGGCGATGGACACCCAGGTGAACCCGGCGATCAAGATGGCGCTTTACCTGGCCATTTTCATCTCACAGGTTCTCTGCGGGCTGGCGACCGTGACCTCGGTCTCACGCATGATCTTCGCGTTTTCCCGTGACGGCGGCCTGCCCTTTTCCAAAGCATTGGCCTCGGTCTCACCGACCCATCGCAGCCCGGTGGCGGCGATCTGGACCGGTGCCACGCTCGCGGTATTGTTCGTGTGGGGATCGTCCCTGGTATCGATCGGCGAAACACCGGTTTACACGATCGTGGTCTCCTGCACGGTGATATTCCTGTTCTTCTCTTTCATCATTCCCATCGTGCTGGGCCTGTTTACCTACGGGACTGCGAAGTGGCCGACCATGGGGCCGTGGAACATGGGGCGCGGGTTTTACTCATTGTTCGCCATCCTCTCGATCCTTTCGATGGTGCTGATCTTTGTCATCGGCATCCAGCCACCGAACGATTGGGCGCTGTACATCACGCTCGGTTTTCTGATTCTGACCGCGATTGTCTGGTTCGCCTTTGAAGCCCGGCGCTTCCAGGGCCCACCCGTAGGCGACATGATCATCAAGCGTCAGGCTGAAATCGCCGCGGCTGAAGAGGCGTTGAACAAACAGGCTGGGAGCTGATTGCCAAGGACGTGCCAAGCGCAGAACCTGTGGCAAAGGGACTTCTGTGGCGAGGGGGCTTGCCCCCGTTCGGCTGCGAAGCAGTCGCAAAGCCGGTGCATGCGGTGTGCCTGGCAGAACGAGGTAGCAGGTTTTTGGGACTGCTTCGCAGTCCAACGGGGGCAAGCCCCCTCGCCACAGAAACCCTCTAGCCACAGAAGCCCCTAGCCACAGGGTCTAGTGTCTGACACTGACCTTATCAACCAACAGGAAGCACGCAGATGGACCGTCTCACGGCGAAAGACTTTGCCCCTGAACTGCTCGAACTGTACGACTACTACGCCCACGGTAAAATCAACCGGCGAGAGTTTCTTGATCGTGCGGCGCTGTTCACCTTGGGCGGTTTGACGGCCACAGCCCTCCTCGCCGCCCTCAGCCCGAATTATGCACTGGCCGAACAAGTGCAATTTACCGACCCGGACATCATCGCCGAGTACATCACTTACCCCTCGCCCAAGGGTCACGGGCAGGTTCGTGCTTATTGGGTGCGCCCTGCCAAAGCCACCGGCAAGGTGCCGGCGGTGGTGGTCGTGCATGAAAATCGTGGGCTTAATCCTTACATCGAGGATGTCGCCCGACGCCTTGCCAAAGCGGGGTTCATCGCACTCGCCCCAGACGGTCTGACGTCAGTGGGCGGCTATCCCGGCAACGATGACAAAGGCCGGGAATTGCAGCAGACCGTCGACCCGGAAAAGCTTATGAATGACTTTTTCGCCGCCATCGAGTGGCTGATGAAACATGACGCCACCAGCGGGAAAGTCGGCATCACCGGCTTCTGTTATGGCGGTGGAGTCGCCAATGCCGCAGCCGTGGCCTATCCGGAATTAGGGGCCGCCGTACCCTTTTATGGCCGTCAGCCAAAGGCTGAAGATGTCCCCGGAATCAAAGCCCCGCTGCTGCTCCACTATGGCGAACTGGATACGCGCATCAATGAAGGATGGCCCGCCTACGAACAGGCGTTGAAAGCAGCCGGCAAAACGTATGAGGCCTATATCTATCCGGGCGTTAACCACGGTTTCCACAACGACTCCACACCTCGATACGATGATGCCGCCGCCAGGCTTGCCTGGGATCGAACACTGGCCTGGTTTCGGCGCTACCTGGCTTGATTTTTCAAATACGAATAATGGCGATAAGGAACTTGACGCTTATGAAAAAGTAACTGAACAGCACTTCCTTCATCGCCAAACTTAATATTGAACATACCGCCTCCTAACCCATCGCGATTAATAAAATAATATTAAATATTACTCTTCAGTTGCCCATTGCATATTTATCCGCGCCTGCTTAACTGCAAAAACTGCTGATCACGGCAGTGCCCGCAAAACACCACGGAAGGAATCGTTATGAGCAGTTCAACTCGCCATAGCATGCCCCCCTATGGGGTGGCCATCCAAAGCGCGATCAAGGCCGGCAGCCTGCCGGAAATGAAGACGCTATTGAAACAACGCGATGCATCCACACCAGAAAACAAAGAGCTAACTACCGCTTACGAGCAATTGGCAAAGGAAGTCGCACGCCTGGAAAAGCACTAACAGCTATTTCCGCTCCCCTTATTGCAATGGAGGCAATAACCATGTCTGGTTCTAATCAACAACTTGTCGGTTTGTTCCCGCTCGGTTACCGAATTGGTACTTCGGCACCGGGTGCACAAAGTCTGGCACTCAATCTCCTGGTCTTTACCCCTGACGAGACTGTCAACGGCACCGCCGCAATCACTCAGGCGACCAACCCGCCTCTGGATGTGCATTCCGATGTCTGGGGCGAATACACCTACCTGACGGTCATGTCACCCGGCGTCAGCAAAATCCTGATCACCGCACAAGGCAATCACGGCGGCTCAGGCTCGAACTCCATCGTGAATTTCAAGTTGCAACTGGTGGTGGGCACCGACTGGAAAGAAGGCGTCGCCAACTATTCGTACTTGAATGGTCAGCAGTGGGTCGAGGTTAACAATGCTCCCGCCCATCTCATTGAGGCAGTACCGTCCCACGTCTCCCCGCTGCCGTTGGAACCCGGCCCGGTGATTCCGCCGGAATCACCGTATCCGCCAATCATGCCGCTGTACGCCGCACCGATTCAAAGTGCAATGGCCAGCGGTGACCTGGCCCAGATGAAAAACCTGTCGCGCCTGGCCCAGAAGCAACTGGATCAGCAACCCCAACTGCAGAGTGCGCTTGAAACGGCCAAGGAAGAAATCAGCCGGCAGGAACGCCGCTGACTCGACCACGAAATATGCCCGACTTGTCTTGAATACAAATAAGGGAGTAGCACCATGTCAATCGGACTTTTTCATACCCGCCTGAACGTCAGTAATCACCTGCTGGGCGCACCGGTTTTAACCCTCGATCTGCTGGTGGATACCACAAAGAAAAAAGTCAGCGGGATTGCGAGTATTTTCCAAAGCACCTACCCGACCCTCAACTTCCGTGCCCGTGTATGGGGTGAGTATTCCGAGGCCAAACTGGTGCCGACGGCGGAGAACCACATCATCCTCACCCTGGCGGGCAGCCCGAGCGGCCCTCTCAGCCAGATCGCCCAGACCTTCGGTTTGAAGGGCATTTTAGGCGGCGATTGGGCGAGCGGTTATGCCGACTACAAGTACCAGGAACAGGGCGTCTGGCACTACGTGAAACACGCAGCGGTCAGCCAGGCTCCCGTTATTGTGCGCCCGGAGCATCCGCACCATGCGGTGCCACTCTACGCCGTCGCGGTCCAGCAAGCGCAAACCAGCGGTGACCTGGCGCAACTGAAGGCTGTGGTCAGCCAGGGTGAACAGCAACTGGCCCACAGCGGTGCGCTGCGCAACGCGCTGGACCAGTTGAACGTTGAAATCGCCCGACTGGAGGCTCGCTAACCCGCACTACCGGGCTTGGCCCCAACCTGTGGGAGCGAGCCTGCTCGCGATGAGGGCGGTACATTCAGCGCCAACGTTGGCTGACCCAACGCCATCGCGAGCAGGCTCGCTCCCACAGGGCTACGGTGTTCAGTCCTTAACTGACTGGCATTAGCCGAGCCCGGGTTCTTTTCAACAACAAAAGGTAAATCCGGTCGCGCCACTGCCCCAAGGAAGGCGCGAACACTTCGATGGATTCGTGCCGCGCACGCGTTGTGCGCAAGGATTTTCCATGTCAGACAGTCGCCCTGCCCGCTACCTCAGTGAAACCGACCTCAAACGCTACGTGCCGGTGCATGTGGTCTGGGAAATCACCCTGGCCTGCGATCTCAAATGCCTGCATTGCGGCTCACGCGCAGGCCACAGACGCCCCGATGAATTGAACACCCGGGAATGCCTGGACGTCATCGATTCCCTGGCCGCCCTCGGCACCCGCGAGATCACCCTGATCGGTGGTGAAGCCTATTTACGCAAGGACTGGACGCAACTGATTCAGGCCATCCACGATCACGGCATGTATTGCGCCATTCAAACCGGTGGACGCAACCTGACACCGGCGAAAATGCAGGCAGCGGTGGATGCCGGGCTCAATGGCGTCGGTGTTTCACTGGATGGACTGGCCCCGTTGCATGACGCGGTGCGCAATGTTCCGGGCTCGTTCGACAAGGCGGTAGACACCTTGCGACGCGCCAAACAATCCGGACTTGCGGTGAGCGTCAACACCCAAATCGGCGCAGCCACGTTGCCCGACTTGCCCGAGTTGATGGACCTGATCATCGGCCTCGGCGCCACTCACTGGCAGATCCAGCTGACGGTCGCCATGGGCAATGCCGTCGACCACCCGGAGCTGTTATTGCAGCCTTATCAACTGCTGGAAGTGATGCCGTTGCTGGCGCGTCTGTATCGCGAAGGGGTCGATCGCGGCCTGCTGATGAACGTGGGCAACAACATTGGTTACTACGGTCCTTATGAACACATGTGGCGTGGTTTCGGCGACGAGCGCGTGCATTGGAGTGGCTGCGCCGCCGGCCAGACCGTGCTGGCGCTGGAAGCCGACGGCACTGTCAAGGGTTGCCCGTCATTGGCAACCGTGGGGTTTTCCGGCGGCAACGTTCGCAACATGAGCCTGCACGATATCTGGCACTACAGCGAAGGCATGCACTTTGGCCGACTGCGCGGCGTCGAAGACCTGTGGGGTTATTGCCGAAGCTGTTACTACAACGACGTCTGCCGTGGCGGCTGCACCTGGACGTCGCACTCCCTGCTTGGCAAACCCGGCAACAACCCCTACTGCCATTACCGCGCGCTGGACCTGCAAAAACGCGGGCTGCGCGAGCGCATCGTCAAACTCGAAGACGCGGCAAAGACGTCCTTCGCCGTCGGACGTTTTGACCTGATCACCGAACGCATCGATACCGGCGAGACGGTCAGCAGCGTCAGCGACAGCGGCCAGGTGATCAAACTGGCCTGGGCAAACCAGGGCCAGAAATCGCCGGACGAAGGACGTATTCCACCGCAACTGGCGCTGTGTCGCGGTTGCTTGCAGTACATCCATGCGCACGAAGTGACCTGCCCTCACTGCAACGCCGATGTCGCCGCCGCAGAAGCCGTGCACCAGACAGACCGTGCCCGGCAACAAGCGATCATCAACACCCTGACTGGCCTGTTGGGGATGCCGCCAAATACCGTCTTGAGTCAGTGAGAAACCTGTGGCGAGCGAGCTTGCTCGCGCTTGAGTGCGTAGCACTCACCAAAATCGGTAATTGTTGTCAGATTTTGGGGCCGCTACGCAGCCCAGCGCGAGCAAGCTCGCTCGCCACAAAGGTAGGCATGAGTGAAGAGTCGCGCTTAAGTGGGAGTGGCGCTTGGTGTATTTGCAGGGTTGGCCCAAGGCGGCCCTTGCACGAATCTGCCCTCCAGCCATTCCTTGAAGGCCATGAGCGTTGCCGGCGTAAAAGCGGCGGATGCTCGCACCAGATAAATCCCGCCCTGGGCATCCAGGTCCCACTCCGGCAGAACGCGAACCATCTGGCCGTTGGCGATTTCCCGGCTCATCAGCCACTCGCCGGCGCCCAAAATACCGACGCCAGCCTTGGCCGCGGCGAGCAACGCCTCGCCGTCGTTCGAAGTCAAGGTGCCCCTGGTGATGACCCTCTCCTGCCGATCACCCTTCGACAAACGCCATTCAGGAAACGCCGCGAGGCCGGTGAAGCCCAGGCAGTTGTGCTCGGTCAGTGCTTTCGGACTGGCCGGTAAACCATGCTGTTCTATGTAACCCGGTGAAGCGCAGAGAATGCGGCGATGATCGCTGAGCTTCTTCGCGACCAGGCGGTTGTCGTTCAATTCGCCAATACGAATCGCCGCATCGAATCCTTCACCAATGATGTCGACCACGCGATCGCTGTAATCCACCTCGACGGAGACCAGCGGATGAGCCGCCAGAAATTCCGGCAGCATCGACGCCAGCCACAGGCGCCCCATCGCGGCGGGAAAAGCCAGGCGCAAGACGCCACGAACCTGCGCCGCGCCCAGTGACGCTTCCTGTTCAGCCTCGATGATCAACCCCGTGGCGGAGCGCAGGCGTTCGACGAGACGGTTGCCGGCATCGGTCAACCGCACCTGTCGTGTCGTGCGCTCCATCAGCCGCACGCCCAGGCGCTTTTCCATGGCCGCCAGGCGCTTTGAAATTACCGTCGGATGGCGTTGCAGCAGACGTCCGGCAGCCACGAACGAATGCGCCGAGGCGACCGCAAGAAGCGCTGCAATTTCATCGATGTGGCGGCTGTCCAGTGGGTTCACAAAACACTCTTTTTTCAGGTAACAGACGATCAGGGCTTGAGGACGATCGCTCCGCGAGATTGGCCACCTTCCAGATCGGCATGGGCCCTGGCGACATCGGCCAATGCATAGCGGCCCCAGATGCCGGGCTTGATTATGCCCGCCTCGACCGCCGCCAGTACATCATCGGCCCGTTGCCGGTATTCGGCGATATCCGTAGTGTGCGCGGCGAGTGAAGGACGGGTCAGGAACAACGAGCCCTTGGCATTGAGCGTGGCCACTTCGACCGCCGTCGGCGCCCCGGAGGATGCCCCGAAAGACACCATCAACCCACGCGGTCGCAAGCAGTCGAGCGACGCTTCGAACGACACCCGCCCGATGGGATCGTAGACCACATCGGCTTTCTTGCCGTGGGTGATCTGCGCCACATCCGCGGCGAGTGTCTGGGCATTGAACACCAGCACCGCATCGCAACCCAGCGCCTTGGCTGTCTCGACACTCTCGGCCCGGGACACAATGCCGATGACAAAGGCCCCCAGGTGTTTGGCCCACGTCGCCATGATCTGCCCGAGGCCGCCCGCCACGCCATACAGAACCAGGGTGGTGCCGGGGCCGACCGGGTAAGTCGTCTTCAGCAGGTACTGCGCGGTAATACCTTTGAACAACACCGCGGCCGCCTCTTCAGCCGTCAATGCGTCTGGAATCGGCACCAGCCGCTCGGCCGGAAACAATCGCGCACTGGCGTAAGCGCCAGCAGGCCCCGTTGCGTACGCCACCCGATCACCCACCTTGACGTTACTCACCCCCGCGCCGATGGCGGCAACCCGGCCCGCCCCTTCAAGGCCCAGCCCCGACGGCAATGGCAGCGGTACGGCGCCCTTGCGCTGACTCACATCGAGGAAGTTGACGCCAATCGCCTCCTGCTCCAGCCAGACTTCACCCGGCCCCGGCTCACGCGCCGTCACCTGCTCGATGGTCATCACCTCAGGTGCGCCGGTGTGTGCGATACGAACGACAGAAACCATTGCCTGACTCCTTCACTTCAGCGCAGCCCATCTGCGCCATGTGGGGAAGTATCGGTATTCGATTTCACGCGAACAATACAGCTTCACTGCAGTTCATTACTGCATGCAGTGCAGCAGTGTGAAACTCGCAGCGCCAGCGCGATAACAAGGGCCAGGACGATCAACACCATGGCGACGGCAAACGTTACCTGCATGCCGTTGGCGATGGCTGCGGGAGATGCCGTGGTGATGTCTGCCGTCGCCGACGCAAAGGCGAACACCGCGCCCATGACCGAGGCCCCGGTGATCAGCCCGAGATTGCGCGACAGGCTGAGCATGCCGGCAATCACGCCGCGCTGATCCGCACGGATGTCGGTCATGATCGCAGTGTTGTTGGCCGCCTGAAATAACGCGTAGCTGGCAGTGATTACCGCGATGGGCGCGAGGTAACCGAGGAGGCCGAAACCCGCCGGCATCATCGATAAAGCCCCCGTGCCGAGCGCCATTGCCACAAGCCCGAGAAGGGTCATGCGCCGAGTGCCAAAACGATCCACCAGGCGACCGGCCGGTATACCGGTCAGCGCCGCCACCAACGGCCCTACCGACAAGGCGAAACCGACAAGTGCCATGCCGAGCCCAAGCGCCCCCGAAAGATAAAACGGCCCGACCACCAACGTCGCCATCATCACCGTCGAAACGAGCGTGCTCATGGCCAGGCTCGTGCTCAATCCCGACCTCCGGAACAGCGCCAGTTTAATCAGGGGTGATGCAACCGTGGTCTCAACGAAGATGAACAGCCCAACGCCGAAAACAGCCGTCAGCAGCAGCGCGATGTTGACCGGCCCAAAATCCCCCTGCCCGATCGTCATGGCCAGCGCATACGCCCCGAGCGTCAACGCCAGCAGCAACGTGCCTGCCTTATCGAACCCCTCCCGTGGCGCTTTCGTCCGCTGTGCATCCGCCGGCAAATAGCGATACGCGAGCCAGATCTTCAGAACACCCAGCGGCACGTTGATCAGAAAAATCGCCTGCCAACCTGCGCCTGCGATCAACATCCCACCGAGCGACGGCCCCAGCGTGGTGCCGATCGCCGACATCGTACCGAGCAGCCCCATGGCGCTGCCGGCCTGCGCTTTCGGCACCGTCTCGCCGACAAACGCCACGGTCAGCGCCAGCATGATCGCCGCCCCGAGCCCTTGCACCGCCCGGGCGCCGACCAGCCACCCAAGCGACGGCGCAACACCACAGGCCAGCGATGACAGGGTAAAAATGCCGATGCCCGTCAGCAGCAAGCGCCGACGACCGACGAGGTCACCGAGTCGTCCAACGCTGACAATCAGCGTGGTGATCGCTAGCAAATAGGCCAGAACAATCCACTGAACCTCCTGAAAGGAAGCATCGAACGCTTGGGCCAACGTCGGCAAGCCGGCATTGGCGATGCTGGTGTCGAGCGAAGGCATCAACATCGACAGCGAAAGGCTCGCGAGCGTCCAGCGGACCGAGCGTGATTGAGTGCTGAGTTTCATGGTTTAGCCACATCTGAAAGGTAGATCAGCAGCGTATGCCCGTGCGTGACATGGCGGAAGGCGCACCATTTGCACTTGATAGTTGCGTTTGACGCCATGTCACCCGCACGCCGTGCTAACGTTGAGGCATGACGACTCCCGACCTGAATTTGCTGATTACCCTGGATGCGCTACTCGCCGCAGGCAGCGTCGCGCGCGCCGCCCAACGACTGCACCTGAGCCCCTCGGCCATGAGCCGGGCACTGGCGCGATTGCGCGAAACGACGGGCGACCCGCTGCTGGTCCGGGCCGGACGCGGGCTGGTGCCTACGCCTCGGGCGCTCGAACTGCGCGAACAGGTCAGTCGATTGGTGCAAGACGCAGAAGCCGTGTTACGCCCCGCCGAACAGCTTGATCTCAAACAACTGGTCCGGACGTTTACGCTGCGCACCAGCGACGGCTTCGTCGAAAACTTCGGCCCGGCGCTGATTGCCCGCGTCAGTGCACAAGCACCTGGCGTGCGCCTGCACTTTGTGCAGAAGCTGAGCAAGGACAGCGCCGCGCTTCGCGACGGCTCCGTCGACCTGGAAACCGGTGTGGTCGGCGGCACGACGAGCCCGGAAGTGCGCACCCGTGCGTTGTTCGAAGATCATTTCATCGGCGTCGTGCGCACGGGGCATCCGCTGACCCAAGGCGAAGTCACCGCCTCCCGTTATGCCGCTGGCAGGCACATCCTGGTCTCACGGCGCGGGCTCGATAAGGGGCCGATGGATGAAGCCCTGGAAGTGCTGGGGCTGGAGCGCGAGATCACCACCATCGTCGGCGGCTTTTCGGCCGCGCTGGCGCTGGCTCGCGCCTCGGACCTGATTGCCACCGTGCCCGTGCAACACACCCAGAACCTGCGCGCCGGCCTGCACAGTTTTGCCCTTCCTTTCGACCTGCCGCCGATCACCATTTCGATGCTCTGGCACCCACGCATGGATGCCGACTCAGCGCATCGGTGGCTGCGCGAATGTGTGCGGGAGGTTTGTACGTAACCCGCCGGGCAACCCGCCAGTCAGCCTGTCTGGCGGCTGGTTCGCAGGGCTCCCTAGGCCAGCAGCGTACGAAGTTGCTTGTGCAAATCATCCGCGCACAGCTTCAGCTCATTGATGAAGGTGGTAGCGACGGATGTCTGAGGCCGGTACAGCGGTGTGATGAGGTTGATAGAAAACGGGATCGAAACGGAAAACCGCCGCATGCACACAGTTTGATCAGCAAAACTCAAGGCGGTCAGTGGGTTGATGATGCCGACGCCGACGTTCTGTTGAACAAAAAAGCAGACGGCTGCGGCGCTGTGAGTTTCGATCACTGTGCGACATTTGACCTGTGCGTCAGTCAGTATCCTGTCGAGGATGATCCGATAAGGATCCTGGCCCGACAAGCTGACCATGTTGATACCCGCCAGATCCTGGGGAGTGATCACCTTTTTACTGCATAGCGGATGGTTGGGCGGCAGCACGCACACTTCGTCGCCGGTGAAGACGTTTTCGCATCGGGTGCCTGCGGGTGTTTCGCTGTTCTCGGTCAGTCCGAAATCATGGCGTTGGGCGGTCATCCACTCTTCCAGTAGAGGGGATTCCTGAGGGGTAATGTTGATATTGACGTCGGGATTGGCATTGATGAACCGTCCGCACACGTAGGGCAGCAGGCTCTGGGAAAAAGCAGGCAGGCAGGCGATCGACAGGCTGGTCTGGAAGTTCTTGATCGATTGCGCGGCGTTGTGGATGCGTTCGAGTCCGTAGTAGGAAGTTTTCACCTCTTCAAACAAACTCAGCCCCTGAGCGGTTGGCTGCAAACGCGCCTGTGTGCGTTCGAACAGTTTGAGCCCCAGCACGTGTTCGAATCGAGCGATCTCACGACTGACGGTCGGCTGTGAGGTTTTGAGCAGTGCGGCAGCCTTGGTAACACTCCCGGTGGTCATGATCGCCCAGAAAATTTCGACCTGCCTGAAACTGAATCGCACTCTATCCCCCCAAGGCAGGCTCGGCCTGAATCCATTCAAAAAGCGCCGGCGAGCATAGCATGGGCAGAAATTCCGTCTGCCATTGGGGTATATCAAATTTGAAATACAACCCCAAAGAAATGATATTTCTACGGTAGCGGCAAAATGCCTACACTTGCCCGACAAGTTAACCAAGACAACTTTCACTCTTCCCCAAGAGCCCCCATCGGTGCCTGTTTCACGGCGACGGCAGACCTTTATCGTTGATCGCGCAAAGTACTTCGAGGGAACGTGCTCGAGCCTTCCAGGAAGGCCTATGTCTGTTACGAACTCAGCCCTCCTCCTCTTTGATCCAGGTGTATCACTGTGAAAAAAATCAATCCTTTGCTGCTAACACAATTGGCTCACGAATTCGGCACGCCGTTCTGGTTGTATGACGCCGACTCAATTCGCCGCCGTGTCGAGCAGATGCGTGCATTCGATGTGATTCGCTACGCGCAGAAAGCCAATCCCAACATCCAGATACTCAAATTGATGAAGAGCCTGGGGGCTGTCGTCGATGCGGTGTCCCTGGGCGAAATCGAGAGGGCCCACAGAGCCGGTTTTCGTAACGACGGCGACCATGCGCAAATCGTGTACACCTGCGATGTACTGGATGAAGCAACGCTGCAACGTGTTATCGAACTGAACATTCCGGTGAACGCAGGCTCACCGCAAATGCTTGAACAGCTAGGGAAAGCGAGCCCCGGGCATAAAGTCTGGTTACGGATCAATCCGGGGTTTGGTCACGGCCACAGTCGAAAAACCAACACCGGAGGCCAGAGCAGCAAACATGGCAACTGGCATGAAAACCTGGACGTCTGTTACCAGCTGATCGAAACCTACAACCTTGAGCTAGTGGGGCTACACATGCACATTGGCTCCGGTGTCGACTACGAGCACCTGCAGCGCGTTTGTTCAAGCATGGTGGAACAGGTGCTGCGCTGTCCTTTCGACATCAAGGCAATCTCGGCGGGTGGCGGGTTACCGATCGCCTACCGCGAAGAAGACCCACAGATCGACATTGTCGAGTACTACAGGATCTGGGATCTGGCACGTCGCCAGATCGAGGAGCACCTCGGACACGGCGTAACACTCGAGATTGAACCGGGGCGCATTCTGGTCGCCGAAGCGGGTTGCCTGGTGACCCAGGTCAGGGCAAAAAAGGATGTCGGTACGAATCACTTCGTGCTGGTCAATTCGGGCTTCAACGATCTGATGCGGCCGGCCATGTATGGCAGTTACCACCAGATAACCGCCCTCCAGAAAAACCCTTCGCCCCATGATGCGCCGTGGCGAAAAACAGTGGTTGCCGGTTCGTTATGCGAGGCTGGCGACGTGTTCACTCAACAGAGCAATGGCGAAATCAGTCATCAGTTGCTGCCTGATATGGAAGTGGATGACCTGTTGGTGTTCCATGATTGCGGCGCCTATGGCGCGAGCATGTCGTCCAATTACAACAGCCGGCCGTTGATACCGGAACTGCTTCTGGATGGCGACTCGGTCACCGTGATTCGTCGTCGTCAAACATTCGATGAGTTGCTTTCGCTGGAAACGATTTAAACCAATAAGCGGACGCTGTACAACAGTGATCTCGAAGCAGAGGCGCTGCCGGCATCGGTAGTGGCGCTGAAAGAGGCCATTGCACGCGCCGATGGTTTGATCATCTGCTCGCCCGAATACAACTATGGCACTTCTGGCGTTTTGAAAAATGCGCTGGATTGGGCTTCCCGCCCGGGCTTCGATTCACCCCTGAAAAACAAACCCGTGCTGATCATGACCTCGTCACCCGGCGTGCTCGGCGGGGTGCGCGCCCAGTCTCAACTCCGAGAGACGTTATCGGCCACCCTTTCCAGGGTGATCTCCCGCCCGCAAATCGTCATTCCCCACGTCACTCAAAAGATCGAGGACGGCAGATTCGTCGATGAAACATCGATCGAATTCATGCTCGCGGCTGTCGATGATTTAATCCGTGAAATCAATCTTGGGGTGTAGTGAGTGAACTCGCGGCGCTGCTTGCTCGCCCCCTCTGTAGCAGCTGGCGAAGCCTGCTGCTACAGGATCGCATTCGGCCCAACTGGCATTGCCCTCAAACCTTCCTCTTCTGCAGCCCCTTCAACCGCAAACTCGCCCGCTGCGCCGCCGCCATTTTTTCCGGACGCTTCATGCGTTTCCATTTTCTGATGTCGTCCTTGGTGCGGCCACAACTGACACACAGCTCACCGCTCAGCTGGCAAATGGAAATACACGGATTTTCGATATCCTTGGCCACGCTTCAACCCCGCGTCGAGCGCTTGGGCGCCAGACGTTGCTGCCAGTTGCCGGCATGGGTGCGCTGACATTGCTCTTCAGAATCGAACTGCACATGGGCCGCTACCGGGCTGATGAGTACATCCGCTTCACTTAACGCCACGGCCGTCAGTTCGACCATGCGCTCGCCCTGCCCGCTCGCCAGCGCTTGATTCTTGTTGGCCTGTGTATCGAAGACCCAGATCACCCGCAGGCTGGAAGGAAAGACCGCGTAATCGATTTCGTGGGTGAGCCAGCAGAACCCGACTATTTCCGCTTTGGCGGTTTCACACGCCTCGGTCAGGGTGGCGACCAGGCGACGTTCGATGTGTGCCTGATCGCGTTTGCTTAAAGACATCGGGGAAGGATCCTTGGAGGGCGTCGATGAAAAGAGCCCATCATACCTTCGGTCGCTCGTTTCCTCTCTGCATCATTGCCCGCCCACGACCCCGGTTGGTGTTCAGTGAAATAGCGCGGCAGACCTGAAAGCTTTTGTGTTTGTGCTGCCTCTTCGAGTAAGCCCGCTTGCATGGAAGGAACGTTTTCATGTGCATGACACAAATCCCCTGTGTGCTGGCTTGCTCGCGAAGAGGCCCGAATAAACAGCACAAATTCCGACCCGAAAAATACTCAGAGACGCCCATGGCTCCCGGCTTTTCTCATTTGTATGAGCGCTACACGGCGTCCATCCGGCGACACTCGCTCCTCAACCCCAAACGGCACAAATCCTAGCTGCGGATACAGAAGCAGCCCCGCCGTATTCTCGTTGAAGCACGAAATCTGCACCTCGCTTGCCCGATGACGCTCAAAGGCCAGCGTCACCATCGTCTCCACCAAAAACTTCGCGACACCTTTCCCCCGCGCCCTGGGCGACACGATCACATTGCCGATCGCGCAAACGCCATCGCGCTCAAACGCATAAAAATTCGCAAAGCCAACGACAGATCCGTCCCCCTCAATCACCGTCGAGTCGGAGCGTTGAGCAATCGATGCATGCAGTTGATCTTCCGTCAGCGGGTAGTGCGCCTTCGGGAACATGTAAAACAGTTCTTGGGCGTTTTGCGGAAAGTCGCAAACAGTCAACACATCTTCAGCATCGACGGGGCGGTGGGTGAGTAGCATTGGTTGGGTTCCATCCAAAGGTCGGTGCGACAGATTACGTTTTGCCGATGCTGGATAAAAGAGACTCGTAACAGCGATTCCATCTCGATGACTCAGGTAAAAGATTCTGCCTATCAAGCGTGAATACCCCACCTATTAGCTGACTGCTTTATAGGCGTCTAACCTTAATGCAGCGCTGGCGTGAGCCGGCCGGTTGAGACTTGATAAAAGATACGAATGAATCAGAAGCGTACTAGGCTTGCCGTGGGCCACCGTATGGCAACTCGATTTGCCGCTATCCAGATTCCCCTGTGACCACGATGAACGGTTGATCGAACGGCTGCAGCCTATGTCATTGATTTCGCTCGTCGCTATTGCGCGCCCACCCCGGGCCGGATAGCCGGATGAATACGACCAAAGGTAGTGCACACATGGCAAATGAATCGAAATGCCCGTTCAATCACGCCGCCGCGGGCGGTGGCACGACGAACCGCGATTGGTGGCCGAACCAACTGAACCTGAAGATCCTGCACCAGAATTCGCGGCTGTCCGACCCCACGGACGAGGGTTACAACTACGCCGAAGCGTTCAAAAATCTGGATTTTCAGGCGCTCAAGCAAGACCTGCACGCGCTGATGACCGATTCGCAAGACTGGTGGCCTGCGGACTTCGGTCACTATGGGCCGCTGTTTATTCGCATGTCCTGGCACGCCGCCGGCACGTACCGCGTCGGTGACGGTCGTGGCGGTGCCGGCTCCGGTCAGCAGCGCTTCGCACCGCTCAACAGTTGGCCGGACAACGTCAGCCTCGACAAGGCGCGCCGGCTGCTCTGGCCGATCAAGCAAAAGTACGGTCGCAACATCTCCTGGGCCGACCTGATCGTGCTCACCGGCAACGTCGCGCTGGAGTCCATGGGCTTCAAGACCTTCGGCTTTTCCGGTGGCCGGCCAGACGTTTGGGAACCGGATGAGGCCGTCTACTGGGGCTCCGAAAACAAGTGGCTGGGCGGTGACACCCGCTACGAAAAAGACAAAAAGGAACCCATGCAAGAACCCGGCGAAGGCCCACTCGTTGCTGAGCCGGGGGAAAATGAGGACAGCCGTACCGAGGGAGGACGCAACCTGGAAAACCCGCTCGCCGCGGTGCAAATGGGCCTGATTTACGTCAACCCGGAAGGTCCGGAAGGCAACCCGGATCCGGTCGCTGCTGCGGTGGACATCCGCGAGACCTTCGGGCGCATGGCGATGAATGACGAAGAAACCGTGGCACTGATCGCCGGTGGCCACGCCTTCGGCAAGACCCACGGTGCCGGCCCTGCCGACAACGTCGGCGCCGAGCCCGAAGCCGCTGGCCTCGAAGCTCAAGGCCTGGGCTGGAAGAGCACCTTCGGCAGCGGCAAGGGCGGCGACACCATCACCAGCGGCCTGGAAGTGACCTGGACCACCACACCCACCAAGTGGAGCAACAACTACCTGGAAAACCTGTTCGGTTTCGAGTGGGAACTGACCAAGAGCCCGGCGGGCGCCAACCAGTGGACGGCGAAAGGCGGCGCTGGCGCGGGCATCATTCCAGATGCTCACGACCCGTCGAAGCGGCGTAACCCGACCATGCTGACCACGGACCTGTCCCTGCGATTCGACCCGATCTATGAGCCGATTTCACGGCGGTTCCTGGCGAACCCGGACCAGTTGGCCGACGCGTTCGCCCGCGCCTGGTTCAAGCTACTCCACCGCGACATGGGCCCCCTCTCCCGCTACCTCGGCCCGGAAATGCCCAACGAAGAACTCCTGTGGCAAGACCCCATTCCGAAGGTCGACCACGCCCTGGTCACCGACAGCGACGTCGCTGCACTCAAAGGCAAGCTCCAGTCCTGCGGCCTGTCGGTCTCGCAACTCGTATCGACTGCCTGGGCGGCAGCCTCCACCTTCCGCGGCTCCGACAAACGCGGCGGCGCCAACGGCGGACGCCTGCGCCTGGCCCCGCAGAAATCCTGGCAGGCCAACCAGCCTGAGCAACTGGCGAGCGTACTGGCGAAACTCGAGAGCATCCAGAACGAGTTCAACAGCGGCGGCAAGAAAATCTCGCTGGCAGACCTGATCGTGCTGGCCGGTTGTGCCGGCGTTGAACAAGCGGCGAAAAATGCCGGCCAGACCGTGACGGTGCCTTTCACACCGGGCCGGATGGACGCCTCGCAAGAGCAAACGGATGTCGAATCCTTCGGTTTCCTCGAACCCGCCGCCGATGGCTTCCGTAACTACCTCAAAACCCGCTACAGCGTACCGGCCGAGGCCTTGCTGATCGACAAAGCGCAACTGCTGACACTCACCGCGCCAGAAATGACCGTGCTCATCGGTGGCCTGCGGGTGTTAAACACCAACGTCGGACAAACTCAGCACGGGATGTTCACGAAGCAGCCAGAAGCGTTGACCAACGACTTCTTCAAGAACCTGCTCGATATGAGCGTGGAATGGAAACCGGTGTCGCAGGCCAATGAAGAGTTTGAAGGGCGCGACCGGAAAACCGGTGACCTTAAATGGACGGGTACGCGTGTCGATCTGGTGTTTGGCTCGAATGCGCAGTTGAGGGCCTTGGCTGAGGTCTATGCCTGCGACGATGCGAAGGAGAAGTTTGTGAAAGACTTCGTCGCGGCCTGGGCCAAGGTGATGAATCTGGACCGGTTTGATCTGAGATGATCTGAGCAATACTGCTGAAAACCGCAACGCCTCCCTGTGTGGAGGCGTTGTGGTTTTTGCTGATCTGTGGACCTGATCGAGTCGACCGTCGACAGCGGTCACTCCTCTCACCTGCACGTTGGCGATCCACAAGATTCTCAAGCTAGCCTACTCTGCGCGCACATGCTCCAACACCACTTCCAGTGGGTGGCGTAGTTGCCTGTTGGCGCGACGCTTTACCTGAGTGCGGCAGGAGTAACCCGTTGCCAGTGCTTCTCCCGTCTTGTCCAGCTTGCCGGCCCATGACTGCCCAAAAATGGTCCGCGAGGTGTCCTGGTTGCGTGCTTCATGGCCGTAGGTTCCGGACATGCCGCAACAGCCCGTCGCCTCAGTCACCAACTTGAGTCCAAGCCGGGCAAACACTGCTTCCCATTGCGAAGTACTGGCCGGCACATTGGTCTTCTCGGTGCAGTGCGCCAGCAAACGGAATGTCTGAGTAGCCGGATGCGGTTTTTCAGGCAACACATCGAAGAGCCACTCCTGGGGTAGCAAGACCTTTGGGCAATCATTGAGCCCCGGCACTTTCTGGTATTCCTGGCGGTAGACCAGCGTCATCGCCGGATCCAGCCCCACCAACGGTACTTCGCAGTCGGCTAGCGCCTTGAGTTGACTGGCGTTGCGGATCGCCGCTTTGGCGAATGCGCCGAGGAAGCCTTGTACATGCAACGGCTTGCCGTTGGCACTATAGGGCGCCAGAAACACGCGATAGCCCAACTGATGCGCCAACTGGATAAAGCTCGCCAGCAACGGTGTTTCGAAGTAACGGGTGAAAGCGTCCTGCACCAACACCACGCTGCGCTGACGTTGCGCGATGGTGAGCTCGCGCAGGGCTGGCACGCTGGCGACAACGACTTCGCAGCGGGTCAACGTGGCCTGCAAGTCGTAACGGTTGATCAGCGGGCTGTCGAGCATGCCGACGTGTCGCGCAAGCAAGCGGCTCATCCATGTTGAGCCCATTACCGCGTTGTACAGACCCGACGCATAGGCCATATAAGGAATGGTGAACTCCAGCGAGCCGATCAGGTAATCGCGAAGCGGACGTTGATAGCGACCGTGATAAAGCTCCAGAAAACGCGATCGGAAATCCGGGACATTGACCTTGACCGGGCATTGTCCGGCGCAGGATTTACAGGCCAGACAGCCCGCCATCGCGTCGTAGACTTCGTGGGAGAAATCCGCCTCGCCGCGCGAGCGTGCCAGGTTATTGCGCATCCTCGTTGGCAAGCCGCTCAACCACGACAACTTGCCCCGCGCCGCTTCCAATACATCGATATTGGCCGCGCCTTGCAAACGCAACCATTCGCGAATCAATGACGCCCTGCCCTTTGGCGAATGCTGGCGTTCACGGGTGGCTTTCCACGAGGGGCACATCGCATCGTCGGGGTCGTAGTTGTAACAGGCGCCGTTACCGTTGCAGTGCACAGCGGTGCCGAAACTTTGCCAGACACGTTCGTCGATTTGCCGATCCAGCTCACCGCGCAGCGTCACTTCGTTAACCTTGAGCAAGCCTTGGGCGGAATCCGGCGGAGTGCAGATTTTGCCGGGGTTGAGCTGATTGTGTGGATCGAACGCGCCCTTGAGCAATTGCAGCGCCGGGTACAGCTCGCCAAAAAAATCAGGGACATATTCGGAGCGCAATCCCTTGCCGTGCTCGCCCCACAGCAAACCACCATAGCGCCGGGTCAACTCGGCCACGGCATCGGAAATCGGCTTGACCAGCGCGGCCTGGGCCGGGTCTTTCATGTCCAGTGCCGGACGCACATGCAACACACCCGCGTCGACATGCCCGAACATGCCATAGGCCAGGCCATGGCTGTCGAGCAAGGCGCGGAACTGCGCGATGTAGTCGGCCAGTTTCTCCGGCGGCACGGCGGTGTCTTCAACGAAAGGCTGCGGGCGAATCTCGCCTTCAACGTTGCCCAGTAGCCCGACCGAGCGTTTACGCATGGCGTATACGCGGGTCACTGCTTCGGCACCTTCGGCCAACGTGTGGCCCAACCGCTCGATCGTGGTGTCGGCCTGCAGATGCGCCACGAACGACGCCACGCGAGCCTTCACTTGTGTCAGGTCCTCCCCGCTGAACTCCACCAGATTGATACCCAGCGTCGCGCGCTCGGCGTCCGTCGGGAAATACTCGGCGACGCTGTGCCAGACAATGTCTTTCATCGCCAGCATCAACACTTTGGAGTCCACGGTTTCGATGGACAGCGGCTTGTGCGCCAACAGCGCATTGGCGTCGCGCAGCGCATCCATGAAGCTGGCGTAGCGTACGTTCACCAACACCGAGTACTTGGGAATCGGCAGCACGTTGAGCTTGGCTTCGACGATGTAGCCCAACGAGCCTTCCGCACCGCACAGCACGCTGTTTAGGTTGAAGCGTCCGTGCTCATCACGCAGGTGCGCCAGGTCGTAACCCGTCAGGCAGCGATTGAGTTTGGGAAACACCGACTCGATCAGGTCGGCCTGGGTTTCCTGAATGTGCCGCGCGGTGCGGTACACCTCGCCGATGCGGCCGGGCTGCGTACACACCGCCTCCAGCTCCGCGTCGGACAGAGGCTGGCTGTGTAGACGCTCACCACCGAGCAGTACGCTGTGCAGTTCCAGAACATGATCGCGGGTCTTGCCATAGGTGCAGCTGCCCTGGCCGCTGGCGTCCGTGTTGATCATGCCGCCCACGGTGGCGCGGTTGGAGGTCGACAGCTCCGGGGCGAAGAAAAGCCCATGAGGCTTGAGCGCGGCATTCAGTTGATCCTTGACCACGCCCGCCTGCACCCGCACCCAACGCTGGGCGACGTTGATTTCGAGGACAGTGTTCATATGCCGCGACAAGTCGACCACGATGCCTTCGGTCAATGACTGGCCATTGGTCCCGGTGCCACCGCCTCGCGGGGTCAGCTTGATCTGGCGAAAGCGTGGTTCGGCCATCAATGTCGCGATGTGCACGATGTCGTCCGCGTCCAGGGGGAACACCGCCGCTTGCGGCAGACGCTGGTAAATCGAGTTGTCGGTCGCCAGCACGGTCCGAGTGGCATAGTCGGCGCTGAGCTGACCGCGGAAACCGCTGGCGCGCAGGGCTTGCAGAAATTCCGGGTACTGTGCCGCGGGTTCAACGGTCGTCAACTGGGCGATCATCGCAGGATGGTCTCTTGTAGGTCTAATCACGGAAAAATCAAAACACTTGTCGCCTGAGCATTAATGGGTCAGCCTCAGGTCGTCGGCCGTGCCAATGATCCTGCAGGCTCGGGCACCGGACAAACGGATAATCCTGCCGCTATTGATGACTTTTACGAATGAATTACCGTCACCTCACCCCCTCGATGTCGTTGCTGCTGGCCTTTGAAGCCGCCGCCCGACATGAAAGCTACACCCACGCTGCGCTGGAACTCTCCCTGACCCAAAGCGCAGTCAGCCGCCAAGTCCAGGCGCTGGAGCAGCAACTGGGCCTGACGCTGTTTCGCCGTGAAGGCCGCCAGGTGAAGTTGACCGATGTCGGTCGTCTTTATCAGCGGGAAATGAGCGAAGCGCTCGGACGCATCCGTAGCGCCACGTTGCAGGCCATGGCTTATCAATCAGGCAGCGGCACATTGCGTCTGGCCACATTGCCGACCTTCGGCTCAAAGTGGTTATTGCCGCGTCTTCATGACTTTTATAAAAGCCATCCTGGCATGCTGGTGCATATCAACTCCCGGATCGACGCCATCGACTTTGAAACCAGCGGCATTGATGCCGCGATTGTCGTCGGCAATGCTGATTTACCGGGTCTGATCAGCCATCGGCTGCACACGGAAGAACTGATGGTGATCATATCTCCGCAAGCGGCCAAGGCCCATGACGTCTGGCCTGCGGAGCGCATTGGCGGGCAGACGCTGCTCAATGTCGCGAGTAATTCCAACGTCTGGGGCGAGTGGTTCAGCCACCACGGCTTGCCCCATCGGATGATGCGCCTGGGGCCAAGTTTCGAACTCACCTCACACTTGATCCAGGCCGTCAGAGCCGGCATCGGAATAGGTCTGGTGCCTCGTATTCTGGTGGCCGATGAATTGGCCAATTCAGAGCTGATCGGCCTGGACCTGCCCTTCGCCAGTCAGCGCAGTTACTACCTGACCTACCCGCCGCGCAACGAAATGCTGCCATCACTCATCGCGTTCCGTACCTGGTTGCTGGAACAGATATGAGCGCCCTGGATCTCAAGGCGAGAGACGCCCTCTCCCTACACCGGAGAGATCGTGGCAAGCGCACCAATCAAAATGGTCAACACCAGAAATCCACCCAGGAATAATGCCATCTTGCCCATTGGGCCTCCTACGTTATGAGTTTGCGGTGCAGCGGCTACCGCCGCTGCTGACCGTGCTGTCATTGTGAGCCGCAGGCTGATCCCATTACAGATGCAGATGGCGAAGGAAAAACCGTATCAGCCCCGACCTTGACTGATTGACCTGAACAATATGACGACTCATCGCGCCACCTTCTAGTTAGCGTTTACCTTGGGTGCGGTACGGCGGGAACGCACGATTGGCCAGAATAATTCTTCTTTCCAGCTTATCGGTGACAAGTGTTCGATTCCGTAGGCTGGCGGACGCCGACGGGTAATTTTTGCGGTTCCGAACAGGATGTCCCAAAAAAATAACAGGTTGCCGAAATTGCCTTTGTAATGGGTAACGCCGTCCTCGGCAGTCAACCCGTGATGCGCAGAGTGAGTGGAGGGTGTGGAGAAGGTTCGCTCCAAAACCCAGACAACCGGGCGTAACGCGCGGATGCGATAAAGTTTGTCGTCCCACGCAATGCTGCTGTGTGCAGCGAAGATCACGGTCATTTTCAGAATCAGATAAACATAATAAACGGGGGCAAGCCCAAGATAGATCAACACTCCGGATAACCAGATGCCGGGCATCAGAAGATAGTAGAAACTGTTGTTGCGATAGACGATGCGCACACTCATATAGGGTGCGGAATGATGTGCACGGTGCAATGCATAAAGTGCAGGAACCCGGTGAGTCAGGCGATGCCACCAGTATTGGGTCATGTCATCGAGCAGTAAAAACAAGACAAATCCTGCAATCCACGGGATTCCGGCCAATGCGTCCTTCATCTCCGGTACAGCCTGACTTAATATTTTGCCACTAAGCCACATGACTAAAGGGAACGTGACCGCCACCAGGATGCCGGAACCGACGACTTCAATGAGTACGTCACGTTTACCGCCTGACGACTGACGAAACGAGGAGCAGGCAAGCTCTAGCAAAATGAAGGCAAGGAAAATCCCGGCCACTATTACAGCAGGGTTATTGGCGAGCATTGTTGTATTCATGGCACTCTCGATTCAGGCCCTTGCGGGCAATGCCATGTCATTAGAAACCCAGGAGCCAGCCCTCCCAATGCGCGAAATGGACAGAATTGAGCTAGAACCGGCCAATCGCCCGCCCCAGCGCTTTCATCGAGGCAGGCTGGGCCAAGTACTGGAGCGCTTCCTTGACAGCCAGGTTTCCCGAAAAAGCACGGATTACAGCCTGATCGAACTGGATCAACTTTGGCGCGAGGCGGCGCGCATTGATTCGGCTATCGGGTTAAAACTGTTCGCGCTGTTCACGCCTCAGGACTGGCACGTCCTGGCTTATCTTTGCCTCTATAGCCCCGACGTTTTGTCGTCCATGCACCTTTGGGCGCGGTACGCACCGCTTGCATCGGACACAGACAATGTGAGGTTGGTGAATGACGAAAACGGCGTCGGGATCGAGCTGTGCGTCGATGCGCCAGGCGAGTTGGCGCGGTATGTCATCGAACACTATGGCGTGATGTCCATCGCGCAATTGCGACGTGGAACGGGGCAGGATGTGCAGCCGATTCTGGCAAAATTCATGCATTCGCGTCCGTCGTATTACAAACAATACACCCAGTGGTTTGGAGACCGTATCGAGTTTGACTGCCCGGTTAACCGCTTCTATTTCCATGCGCAAAGCTTGAGCCTGCCGATGCAGACCCGTCATCACGGGATGTTGGAGTTATTGACTCAGGAGCTGGATCGACGGATTGCCGCGCATCGCAATTTCAGCGGTTGGTCAGCCAAAGTTGCCGAAGGTGCGCGACGCTCTCTGGCCAGAGGTGAAACTCCAAATCTGGACAATCTGGCAAAGACGCTGCACCAGACGCCCAGGACATTACGCAGACGCCTGGAAGAACAAGGCACGACCTTCAGGCAATTACTCGATCAGGTTCGTGCAGAACTGGAACTGCATCTTGAGTTGCAAGGCGAGTCGTTAACAGAGATTGCAGCTCAATTGGGCTACAGCGATTTGACTGCCTACCTCCATGCGCGAAGTCGATGGCGTGACAGGAAATAAGGTGGCGGCCAGATTATTTCGAGCCTGTCTTTTGCTTTATCTATCCTGCCCTCAAGGCTACTCCTACGCCGACCGCATGCCCCCCTGAGGTACGCCATCATTACCCCGCCCGCCACCAAACGACCATTCATCTGCCGCGGTAGTGGTAATCACCACCATGATGTCTTCAGAGTCGATGCCTGGTGCTCGACTCAGTCTCTCGACCAGGTTGCGATAGAAACGCTGTTTCGTCTCGATGTCTCGAGGGCGGCCGGCAGTAATCGCGATCAGCACGAAGTCATGGCTGCGCGGACCGCCCAGGTAGCCGGGATCAAATATCAGTTCGCCCACTTCATGCTGGTGAATGACCTGGAACCGGTCGGCCATCGGCACTTCGAAGCTTTCTACCAACGCGTCGTGCAGCCCCTGTGAGAGGGCCTGTAAATACTCGGCCGACTTTCCCCGGTGCAATGAAATACGTGCAAATGGCATAACGGTCTACTCCTGAAAAACCCACTGACAGGAGAAAACTATCAAGTCGCGATAATTCCGAATATCCGATTTAATGGCAACCATAGTCCTGAATTAGTGGATGATTCGATGCGCCGTCCAACCTTCGATCTTGATGTGCTGCGTACTTTCGTAACCGGTGTTGAATTCAACAGTTTTGCCAAAGCGGCGGATCGGCTCAATCGCTCGACGTCTGCCGTGAGCGCACAACTCAAGAAGCTTGAGGAACAGATAGGCACGCCAGTGCTGTCCAAATCCGGTCGAGGGCTGGTGTTGACGCCGGTGGGTGAATCCCTGCTCAGCCATGCCCGCCGACTGCTTGAACTGAACGACAGCATTTTCCAGACGCTACACGAAAGCCAGACCGCCGCAACGGTACGCCTGGGGCTTCAGGAAGACTTTGGCGAACACTTTCTCAGCGACATCCTGCGACGCTACGTCAAGATGTACCCGAGGGTGAGCCTCGAAGTCAGGATCGCGCGTAATACCGAATTGCTTGCATTGATCGACAGCGGTGGCCTGGACCTGGCCCTGTCTTGGGACACAGGGCACATGTCCCCCCATGCCACACGCCTGGGTGAAACACAGATGCACTGGATCGGATCTCGTGATACGCAACCGCTTAACTGCTCTGTAGATTCCCCCCTGCCATTGATCATGTTCGACGCCCCTTGCGTGTTGCGTAGCGCGGCAACCCAGGCATTGGATGAGGCGCGGATTCCCTGGCGAATCGCGCTGACCAGCCCCAGCGTGGGTGGAATCTGGGCGGCCGTTGCTGCCGGTTTGGGCCTCACGTTGCGAACCCGCATTGGACTGCCAGGACATCTCGCCGTCATTGCCGGCCTACCCACGCTGCCGACCCTCGGCTATGTGCTTTATCGTGGAGCAGAACACCTGGCGCCTGCCACCCGACAACTGGCTGCGTTGATACAAACCAGTCTGGAAGAGCAGGCGTTCAGTATCACTGCAGGCGCCTCCGTTTGATGCTGTCTAAAGCAAATCGCCCAAGGTGTCGTACTTGTAATACTGGCTGTAATTCAGGACATCTCGGGGTGTCACCTTTTCCGGGAAAGGGCTGTACATCGGGTCATCTATCCGATGGAACTTGAGCATATCCGGGGGCATTTCCCGCAGGTACGTATGCGGCGGCGCCAGGCGGACTTACTGGGTGGCTGCGTCTGGCCGATTGCTGTTCGACCCGAAGGGCTGCTTTCGACTGTGGATTCAACCCGGAGCAGTCATCGAGACTGCCGGTCGCGATGGTTCTGAATCAGGTTCGCAAGTCACCCGCTCTGATGAATTCGATGAGCGCGTTCAAGGCCGGTGGCACATAGCGCCGGCTGGGGTAATAAAGAAAGAATCGGCTTGGCGGTGCTTTCCATTCCTGGAGTATTTCTCTGAGATGTCCGTTGCTGATTTCGTCGCGCGCCAGCTCCTCGTAGACATAGGCAATACCAGCGCCATCTTTCGCCGCCTGGATCATCAGCGCATCGTCTTCCAGAATGAGCGGGCCTGTGACGGACAACCGTATCGGTTGACCGTCTGCTTGATACTCCCAGGCGTAAAATTTGCCACTGGGAAAACGCCTGGCAATGCACGAATGCTCGAGCAAGTCGCGGGGGGCGTGCGCGATCCCCTTTGCGGCCAGATAGGCATCCGAAGCAACGGTCACGAACGATTGAGGGGCGCCGACAGGGACTGCGATCATGTCGCCGGCCAGGCTTTCACCAAAGCGGACTCCAGCGTCAAATCCGCCGTTCACGATATCAGTCAATCCATCGTCGGTGATCAGGTCCAACTGAATACGTGGATACCTGGCCACGAAGGGCGCGAGCACTTTCGCAAACACGATACGAGCCGCCGGGCGCGCCACGTTGAGGCGGAGTTTGCCTGCGGGAACTTCCTGCATCGAGGTCAATTGCGCCAACACATCGGCAACCTGATGCAGGGTCGGGACCAGCGTCGCCAATAGCTGTTGGCCGGCCTCGGTCGGGGTCACGCTACGAGTGGTTCGGTTCAACAGCCTGATGCCCAGGCGTGCCTCCAACGCTCGCATCGCGTGACTCAACGCGGAAGCCGAAACGCCACGCTCGTCGGCGGCCTTGCGAAAGCTGCGATGGCGAGCGACGGCGGCAAAGGCATCGAGCTCAGAGAGATCGGGGTGATTACTCATGAATTTCGTTCAGCAGTTCAAATACGATTACCCATCTTATCGCCATCAGATCTCTCCCAGATACTACTCACATCATTTGTGGAGAGGTCGCAATGCAAAAGAATCGTCTTGGATCATCGGATTTTCTGATTTCGCCTATTGGCCTGGGGACGTGGGCAATCGCTGGCACAGGTTGGGAGTACAGTTGGGGAGCGCAGGATGACAAGGACAGCCTGGGCGCACTTGAATATGCCGTCGAACGCGGCGTGAACTGGATTGATACCGCTGCGGTTTATGGCTTGGGCCATGCGGAGCAATTGGTGGGGCAATTGCTGCGTCGGGTGCCGGTCTCGCGGCGTCCTTTGGTGTTCACCAAAGGCAGCCTGGTCTGGGACCCGGTCACGAAGCAGATTTCGCACTCCCTGGCCCCCCAATCCTTGCTCGCCGAGATCGACGCAAGCTTGCGCAGGCTCCAAGTCGAGACTATCGATCTGTATCAGATCCACTGGCCTGCCTTTCCTGCCGACGCAAGCAGTGAAGGTATTGAAATGGCGCTTTCGGCTTTGGTAGCCGCGCGCGATCAAGGAAAAATTCGCGCTATCGGCGTATCGAATTTCGATGTCGCTCAACTCAAGCGGGCGCAGGCGGTGACAGAGATCGTTTCGCTCCAGCCGCCGTACTCCGCCTTGATGCGGGACATCGAGAAAGACGTCCTGCCATTCTGTGAGCAGGCCGGGTTGGGTGTCCTTGCCTATTCCACACTTCAATCGGGGCTACTGTCCGGCAGCATGACGCGCGAACGCATCTCGCAACTGCCCGAAGACGATTGGCGCAAGGCCCGAAGTGCTGATTTCCAGGAGCCCCGTTTGAGTGCGAACCTGACATTGGTTGACGTCATGGCACGCATTGGAGAAAGGCACGGGGTGAGTGCTGCAGCGGTCGCTATCGCCTGGGTACTTCGCCAACCGGTAGTGACGGGCGCCATTGTCGGGGCCCGCCGTCCAGCACAAGTAGACGGGCTGATTGCAGCCTCGGCGTTGCGCCTTAGCGCCGCGGAAATCGACGAAATTCGACCGTTCCTGCCGTCGGGCATGGGAACAAACGTTCCTGGCGCCGCCTGACACCCGGGGGTGGTCCGAGTGCTCTCCTCCCTCGCCATCGCTGGCAGGTGGGCTGTCTCACGCGACGGCTCGTGAAGCGCGCACTTTCTCGTATCGCGCGAATCCGATCTTGATGCCGACCAGAATGGGGGCAGCGATTACAAAAAGCAGGGCCACGGCGACGAACGCTGTGTCGAAGGCAATCACCGTGGACTGACTTGTCACCAACCGGCCCAGAAGGCTCGTCGCTGCCCGGCCAGCGGCCGCTGCATCCATTCCTTTCGCGCTCAGCATGGCTGTCGTGGTCGTCATCCGTTCGATGATCGCGGCCCCGCCTGGGGTGACGTTGGCGCCGAGGACCACGGCATTGGTGACGACGTTATGGTCGATCAGTGTCTGGAGCCCTGCGACCCCAATAAGGCCACCCAACTGGCGCCCCGTATTGAAAAGGCCTATTCCGCCAGCGAGGTTTCGGCTGTTGAGGTGGCTGAAAGCGATCAGCGTGATCGATAGAAACAGGAAGCCAAGCCCCAACCCGCGCAACAGGATAGCCGCCATCATGTCGTCCGCGCCGCTTTCGCTGGTCGAACCGGACAGCATCCACATCGCCACCATGATCATCAGGATTCCAAAGGGCACGGTGGCGAACGGCGCAACGCGGTGGGCCTGCATGAGATAAGCAGATATGAGAAGCGCGCCGACAAAAAACGTGCCACTGGGCAACAGGAGCTGACCGGCATCGGTAGGCGTGAACCCGAGGACCGACAGGGCGAACGCCGGAATCAGGAACGCGCTGCCGAACAAGGCGGCGCCGGCGACAAAACTGACGATAAAGGCGAAAGAAAAATCGCTCGTTTTGAACAGGCTGAAGTCGAGCAGGCCCTGCCCTTTGGCCAACACTTGTTGCCCCAGAAATGCCAGCAGAGCGGCTGCGCCGATCACCGTTAGCCACAGGATGCGAGGCTCCTCGAACCAGTCCCATCGGCTGCCCTGGCTGAGAACGTAGGTGAAACACAACAGCGTGGTAGAGATCAGCGAGAAGCCGATCCAGTCAAACGGACGCTGCCGGGCCTTCGCGGGCATTGGGCCGTCTGCGATCAGCACAAGTCCGGCAGCCGCCAAGGCAATCGGGACAACACTGAAGAAGATCCATGTCCAGGATTGGCTATCGATCAACCACCCTTGAAGCGCCGGGGCGAGCGTCGCAGGCGCGACAACGGAGCCCATGGCAAACAGCGCTTGAAGGATGGGCTGATAGGACCGCGGAAAAGCGCGAAATATGATCGCCTGGCCCCCGACCAGCAGGGTGCCACCGGCGAAGCCCTGAATAACCCGAAGTGCAACCAGCAGATCCAGCCGAGCGGTGATGGCGGCAATGCCACACGCCAGGCCCATGACCAGGGTTGAGCTGATGATCACATGACGCGCAGCGAAACGGTTCATCAGCCAAGGGGCGGTCATGAACCCGATCAGCTTGAGCGCGATGTAGCCGATATCCAACCAGGCAAACTCATCAGGCGTTGCATAGGTGTCGCCGATGATGTCGCTGCGTCCGAGCGACAGAACGGTGCTGGCGATCGCTTCCGTCAGCGTGGCGAGCACGATGCCCGCCATGAGCAGGACACCGGTCGTAGCGCTGGCGTTGCTCCGCGTGGCGCTGGCAACCGTGTTCATGAGCCGCCCCCTTGCGCAACCTCGACACGCGCGGACAAGCCAGGGACGATGCGGCCCGGCAATGGGTTGTGGGCAAGCCGGATCTTTACCGGAACCCGCTGCACGACACGCACAAAGTTTCCTGTTGCGTTGTCTGTGGGCAGCAAGCTGAACGCCGACCCGCTACCCGGTGCAAAGCTGTCGACCACGCCTTCAAGTGCCCCGTCGGGATAACCGTCGACCGTAATGCGCACGCGCTGGCCGGGGCGGATATGTTCGAGCTGGGTTTCCTTGAAGTTCGCCACGACCCACACATCATTGACCGGCACGATATCGAGCAACGAAACACCCGGCGTAACGAACCGGCCGACCCGGACCTGACGGTTACCGATAACGCCATCAACAGGCGCGTGTACCACGGTGCTGTCGAGATCGATCTGGGCCAGATCGCGCGCGGCCTGTGCCTGCGCCACAGCAGCAACGGCAGCTTCTCGCTGGGCCACGAGGACGGTGATGCGTTGCTGTTGAGCCTCGACCGTTGCCGAAGCTGCCGATACCGTCGCCTCGGCTCTGGAGCGTGCCGTGCCGGTTTCATCGACCAGGGCCTGGCTGACCGCGTGGCTGACGATCAGTTTTTGGCTGCGATCATGGGTCTTGGTCGCCAGATTCATCTCGGCGGCGGCCGAGCGTCGCTGGGCTTCGGCCTGTCGAATCAGGGCACGCTGAAGCTGGGTTTCGGCATCGACATGGGTCAGGCGAGCCTCGGCAGCGCTGACATTAGCCGCTGCCTGCGCGAGCCGTGCGCGATAGTCCCGATCGTCAATCCGGAACAAGACGTCACCCGCCCGGACGGTCTGGTTGTCCTCGACCTCGACCGCCGTGACATAGCCGGCAACCTTGGCCGCGAGCGAGGTGAGGTCGCCGCGCACATAAGCGTTATCGGTGGAGGTCGAACCGCCCGAAAACGCCATGGCCCATCCGCCGGCCACAACCACCACGGCGCCGATGCACAGCAGGATGCCGATCATCTTTTTCTTGCTTTGCCGCGCCACCACGACAGGGATCTCGGCGCTTGCGCCGGTGGCAATGGCGGCCTTGTCCTGAAGCGAATTCATGTTCTTGTTTCCTGTTCAATGCCAAGGACCTGCAACAACCGCAGGACGACAGTGACCTGCCGTCCGGCTGTCGAGCGTCGATGAGCGTGTTGATCGGCTCACTTTTTGATGGGTGTGACGAGCACCTTTTCGTTGCTGTCGAGGACGAACACGGCCAGCAGGCGTGCAGGTTTCGTGTCGCTGGCGTTGGCGCTGACTTCGTGCACGGAGCCCGGCTCTTCTACGAAGTTTTCGCCGACGTTGTAGATCTTTTCCGGCTCGCCTTTGACTTTGATGCGAAACGAGCCCTCCAGGACCGTTGCATAAATGAAGGCCGTTTTCGGATGGGTGTGGGACGGCGACGCGGCGCCCGGCCCATACTCGACCAGCACGCCCTTCATGCTCTTGCCGGGGATGTTGGGAATGGGCCGGTCGAATACGACCGTCACCTTGCCTGCGGGCGGCTCGGCGGCCGACGCTGCGCTGATCGACAGCGCCGCGAAGGCAGCGGCCAAGAGATTTCGGGTAACCATGGCGATGCTCCTTGGTGCGTAGGTGGTGTGAGCGCGCGGCCCGTTACCGAGCCGTCGACTGACCGAGCCAGTCCTCGAAACGGATTGCGCCAAGGCGCGGGTTCTTGCCGGGCGTCAGCGATTGATCGTCGAGCACCGAACCGAAGTAGCGCGCGTGCACGTCCGGCACGACCTTGCGCGTGTCCTGAGTGGCACGCAGAAAGCGCCTGACCAGTTCGTCGAGTGGCATGGCCTCGGGACCGGCCACTTCGACCGTGCCATTGACCGGTGTTGCCAGCGTGACCTCGGTGAGCGCCGCCACCACGTCGTCGGACGCCATCGGCTGGATCAGCGCCGGCGACAGGCAAATCTCCTCGCCGACGGTGGCCGCTTGCGCGATGCCGCCGACAAACTCGAAGAACTGCGTGGCCCGCAGGATGGTGTAAGGAATGCCGGACGCCTTGATCAGGTTTTCCTGCGCGACCTTGGCCCGGAAATAGCCATTCTCGGGAAGCCGTTCACTGCCGACGATCGACAGGGCCACGTGATGGCGAACGCCAGCGGCCGCCTCGGCAGCCAGCAGGTTACGACTCGACGTTTCGAAGAACTCGAGAACGGCCTGGTCTTCCCACGAAGGCGCGTTCGCCACGTCGACGACAATATCGGCGCCATCCATCGCTTGGGCCAGGCCCTCGCGGGTGATGCTGTTCACGCCCGTGCTGGGGGCGGCAGCGAGCGCGTCATGGCCGCGCTCGCGGAGGTTCTGCACAAGTTTCGATCCGATGAGGCCGGTGCCTCCAATGACGACGATCTTCATGGTTTCTCTCCGCTTCTCGACTGCAACCATTGCTGTCGATGTAGATCGAGAGTGCCAGCGCGCGTCAGGGACGTCCTTGTACCGGCCTTGAGTTTGCCTTCAGGGAAGCTTGGTTTTTCGTCCAGAAAAACAGTTATTCGACGGGTCTCCCTTGCCGCAAACGGTGCAGCGGGTCAGGCGCTGCCGTATTATCGATACCACTTACCAACCGCCAGCTCAGACACGGAGTCGAGGGCGCTCGACCAGGGGATCCTCACCTTGCAATTCGTGTTTGAAGACTACGTGCTCGATCAGCAGCGCCGGGAACTGACCTTGCGCGGGCAAGTCGTGGCTGTCGGGCCGCAGGTCTTCGATCTATTGCTGCAACTCGTCAGCAACCGCGATCGCGTCATGAGCAAGGACGACCTGCTCAAGGCCGTGTGGAGCGGTCGGATCGTCTCTGAGTCGACAATCACCAGCCACATCAATGCGGTGCGCAAGGCCATCGGCGATACCGGCGAAGAGCAGCGCCTGGTGCGTACGGTCGCCCGTAAGGGATACCGCTTCGTCGGCGAGATCAAGGTGGATGAGGTCGGGGAAACGCGACAGCCTGACATCGAAGAACCCACGCCCGTGGACCTGAAGCAAACGCCTGCGCCCACGCTCGTCCTGCCGGACAAACCCTCCATTACTGTCCTGCCCTTCCACAACCTGAGCGGCGATCCGGAGCAGGAGTATTTCGCCGACGGCATGGTAGAGGACATCATCACCGCCCTGTCGCGTATCCGCTGGCTGTTCGTCATCGCACACAATTCAAGCTTCACTTACAAGGGCCGGGCCGTGGACGTCCAGGGCGTCGGCCAGACGCTCGGCGTGCGCTACGTGCTGGAAGGTAGCGTGCGCAAGTCCGGGCACAAGGTACGCATCACCGGGCAGCTCATCGACGCGACGACCGGGATGCATATCTGGGCGGAGCGCTTCGAAGGCATGCTCCACGACATTTTCGAGCTGCAGGATCAAATCGCCGAAAGCGTCGTCGGCGCCATCGCACCGCAGTTGGAACGGGCGGAAATCGAGCGCGCCAAGCGCAAACCGACGGAAAGCCTGGACGCCTACGACTATTACCTGCGCGGAATGCCGAAACTGCACAACGGCACCCGCGAAGCCATCGAGGAAGCGCTGCCGTTGTTCTACAAGGCCATCGAGCTCGATCCGGAATTTGCATCGGCCTATGGCATGGCAGCCTGGTGCCACTTCTGGCGCAAGTTGAATGGCTGGATGACCGATCGGACTCAAGAGATCGCCGAGGGCGCACGACTTGCGCGTTTGGCGGTGGAACTCGGCCGGGACGATGCGGTGGCGCTGACGCGAGGCGGACATGCACTTGGCCATCTCGCCGGCGATATCGATGGCGGCATTGCCCTGCTCGACCGGGCACGCCTGCTCAACCCCAACCTCGCCCCCGCCTGGTACCTGGGCGGAATCCTGCGCGCACTGCGCGGTGAAACAGACGCCGCCATTGCGGATTTAACCCATGCCGTTCGATTGAGTCCGCTGGATCCGGAAATGTTCAGGATGCAAGTTGGAATGGCACTCGCACACTTCTTCGCCGGGCGCTTCGATCCCGCCTCTGCCTGGGCGGAAAAGGCGCTGGGGAATCTACCCAGCCTCCTGGTGCCGGCTGCCCTGGTGGCAGCCAGTCATGCGCTCAGCGGACGCAAGGACAAAGCGAAGCAGGCGATGCAGCGTTTGCACGGGCTGGATCCATCCTTGCGCGTCTCCAACCTGAAAGACTGGCTACCAATCCAGCGTCCTGAGGATTTTGCACAGTTTGCTGATGGGTTGCGGCTAGCTGGGTTGCCTGAGTGACTGCGGCCCGGTGAACTGCGAATGGCTTGCTAAAGCCAACGCGGGAATTCCCTACCGGAGCTGCCGAAGGCTGCTAATGCGAACTGCGATCTGTAGCTGGCGTCGCCAACTGCTCCAAGGAATGCGCAGGTTCGCAGATTGCAACATACGAATGGAAGCTACACTGAAGTTGCTTGAATCTTGCATCCCCTCTTTCGGGAGAGCCAAGTGGATCTAACGATCGAGTCAGGTTCAAAGCAGCAGAAGCCAGTTTTTGGCTGGTACGAAACTGCGACTTAAATGCGTTTTAGTTGTTTGTGCCCAGTTGCGGGGGCGGTGACATCAATCCATTCCTGCAGCGAAAAAGCAATCTGTTCGGTGGCATGCGTCACTCGAAGGGGTCATGCAGTGCATTAGCGACCATCTCTTGTCAGCCCGTCACCTCTTGAACGATTCCGTTTCGGCAAGGAGATTCAGATGGTCGACTCCGTCAGCAACATCGACAAAGATACCCAGATTTCTGCCTCCAGCGATAAGTTGAAGTTCGGAGCATTGATCGCTCTGGTCGTCGGCTCCATGGTGGGCGGCGGGATTTTTTCGCTACCGCAGAACATTGCTAAAAGTGCCAGTGCTGGCGCCACGTTGATTGGCTGGCTGATCACTGGCGTCGGCATGCTGATGCTGGCATTCGTCTTCCAGACACTGGCCAACCGCAAGCCCAAGCTCGATGGCGGGGTTTACGCCTATGCCAAGGCCGGGTTTGGCGACTACATGGGTTTCTCTTCGGCTTGGGGTTACTGGATCAGTGCCTGGATCGGCAACGTCAGCTACATGGTGTTGCTGTTCAGTACCCTCGGGTTCTTCTTCCCGATGTTCGGAGAAGGCAACACGCTACCGGCAATCATTTGCGCCTCCGTGCTGCTCTGGCTCCTGCATTTTCTGGTTCTGCGCGGAATCAAGGAAGCCGCCTTCATTAACGTGATCACTACCATCGCCAAGATGGTGCCGCTGGCGCTGTTCATTGTCATTGCCGGCGTGGCCTTCAAGATGGATGTTTTTACCAGCGACTTCTGGGGCGCTGGCAACAGTGACCTGGGCACGGTGATGAATCAGGTTCGCAACATGATGCTGGTCACCGTCTGGGTGTTTATTGGCATTGAAGGGGCCAGCATCTTTTCCGCCCGTGCTGAAAAGCGCAGCGACGTCGGCAAGGCGACCGTGGTTGGCTTCGTCGGGGTGCTGCTTTTACTGGTTCTGGTTAACGTGTTTTCTCAGGGGATCATGGCCCAGGCACAACTGGCCGGCCTGAAAAATCCTTCCATGGCGGGCGTACTGGAACATGTGGTGGGTCACTGGGGGGCAGTACTGATCAGCGCAGGGCTGATCGTCTCGCTGGTCGGTGCGCTGTTGTCCTGGACACTCCTCTGCGCGGAAATCCTCTTTGCCAGTGCCCGCGACCACACCATGCCGGCGTTCTTGCGCAGGGAGAACGCTAACCAGGTTCCCGCCAATGCTCTATGGCTATCCAACGGGCTTATCCAGCTGTTCCTGATTATCACGTTGTTCAACAGTTCCACCTATTTAAGCCTGTTGTACCTGGCAACCTCGATGATTCTGGTGCCGTACTTCTGGTCCGCCGCCTACGCTTTACTATTGGCCTGGCGTAACGAAACCTATGAGGAGGCTCAAGGCGAGCGGACCAAGGATCTGGTAATCGGGGTGATCGCTGTGCTCTATGCCGTATGGCTGGTGTACGCGGCCGGGGCGCAGTACCTGCTGCTGTCTGCACTGCTTTATGCGCCTGGCGCAATCCTGTTCGCCAAGGCCAAGCGCGAACTGGGCCAACCGGTGTTCACCTCCATTGAAAAAGTCATTTTCGTTGTCGTGATGATAGGTGCGCTGATCGCGGGTTACGGCCTCTACAGCGGTTTCCTCAGCCTCTGAAACAAGGGTTTGCATGGCGGATGGAATGCTCCGTCTGCCATGCGGCTCAATGAAAACCGAGGCGGACTTTTTCAATGGCATGGGCCATGAGCAATCGGTCGTCCGTCACTTAGCCTGATTCGATGGATAAAGACCGGCAAACCGAGCGATCACAACACCAACGTAAAAGACGCCTGAAAACTCTTCGACCATTACCAGTGAGCGGGCGTGATTGGTCAACGGGATAACATCTCCGTAACCGGTGGTTGTGAGCGTCGTGAGGCTGAAATAGATTAATTTGAAGAACGTGCCAGGCTGTGCGAAGTCGAGGGGGACAGGACCGAATGAGCCAGCGCTGGATATCTCCACCAGGGCATAAACGAAGGACCAAACGAAAGCCAGCATGATGTAACCCGCCAGCGCGCCATGCAGCTTGCCGGCTGTAATTGGCCCGCGCTTGAGAATGTAGAGAAGCACTCCGCTAAACGAGACGGCAAGAGACGCCGTATACGCTATCCCGGCAAGGCTAAGAATCGCGATACTCCCAGTCCATAACGCCGTCCATTGAAGGCCAACCCCAAGCAACGCCAGGCCCAGTTTGAGAATGAACCCCCGCCGAGTCTGCCTGGTGGCGAAAGCCCCCACGAGCAGCACGATCGAAAAAAGAATGCCGAGCAAGGTACGAGCAAATATACCTTCCTCAAGAAAGGGAAACAGAAGGATCAACCCTAGCAAGAGCAGCAATAGATAGGTGTAGGGACCTCTCCCCATAATCAACCGGGCTAAATCCTCGTCGGGTTCGGCTTTATTTTGAGGATTTGTCATATCGGTTTCCCAGAGGCTGAAGTAACACTCGATATCTGACCGTGCACCGTTGAAACCTGGCTTGGCTTTAGAATAGTCGGGGGTGAAATCCTTGAGTGGCGGATATGGGTCGAATTCTGCCTGTCAGGAAGGGTAGCAGTCGGTCCGAAGCGGCCATTTTCGGTCAGTTGTGACAGGCTAAACTCGTCAGCGTGCTTCGCTGCGACTCCAGATTTTTGTCCTGAGTGGGAACCGAGCGTATCGGATTTACCTCCCGTCTTTCTCAATGCCACATCTGTGCATTTCATGTCGCAGATAACTGAGTACATGCGACAGTTTCACGCCCGAATTAGTCGTCGCATAACTCAGAAGTTATGCGACGGCATTTTCAAATCCGCTGCACCAGTATCAAAGCGCAAGGCCCATCGTAAAAAGTTAACTCACTCATCTTAAACGCTGCCCCCCAAGCTCATAAGTTCGTTAGTCATCATCAGCCATATGACCATGCGCGGGGTGTATTGCCGCTTACCTCACGTAAACTCCCGAGACGGCTCCCCATTAATATGTATGGTTTGAGTGAGGCAGTAGCCACGATTTCTGACTGCGCGAAAGAGATACCTGCCTCCAGCGCTTTTCTTGAACTTTACTTGCAGTCTACTCAAACTCATCTCCAGGCCACGATAGAGGCCAGGCTCTCTCCCAATACTACTAATTAGCTCTGCCCTACTGATTACGCGCTCCTCCTTGAGGAGCATGTTCTTTACAATTATGCTCTCAATATTTGTCAAGTGTATTTGATTGGCACCGTCAAACAGGATTCGATTATTTATATCGAGCTTCCAGTATTGAGGGTATTGAAGTGATATTTCTGCAAAGTTTGTCATGGTTTTTGATTGTACAATTCATGAATATAACAAAAAACAAATCGCAAAAACTATTACTTATTTTTATCTTCAGCAATGTGATTTAGGAACGCATTTTCAAACGTAAGTTTTATTAGGGCGACTGCGCAGTCAGGCTGTTGACTGATAGCAATATATTTATAAGTTAGATATTAAGCACTTATAGTATTGTCAGTTTGTTAAAATTCTTAATTATCCAGATTCAAAGTTGATGAATAATTTTCAAATATAACAAGCATACTAATAGATAGCCAGCTTATGATCTGTAACAGTCTACTGCTGTTTTGGTAACAATGTGCCGTCCAACCGACAGCGCACTAGTCGGGGAGGACGCAGAAAACGGAGATTTTTGCCATCTGCTCGCGCTGCCCCCAAGACTGCAGCAGCATGCAAAGCGGGGCCCCTAGGGCGGAAAAGAACTGCGTTATCGACCGCTCACTCATTGTCTCCTCTCCATTCGTAGGAAATGCGCAGATTTCTCCAAAGACGTTTCGCGTCCGTGAGCGCCAACAGCCAAATAGCTGGGCTTGCTGCGCAAGCTTGAGGAGGAGTTTATAGACGTGGCGTGCGCCAGCCTTTCATTTGGCGACAGCGTTTTTTCATTTCATGACAACCCATAACCTTCGATCTGACATTGCACATAGCGTTGTTTGAGTCAGTTTTTGCGTGGTGGTCATGCCCCTCTCCAGACCTACCAATATGTCGTCAGTGGTTTGCAAATTCGCGGATGGGGTTTGAGAGTACGAAATCCTGAGGGTCAGCTTCACGCCCTGAGGAAGTCAGTCAACCTAAATCGAGGTTCTTCAGGAGCGGTGAACCGCGCTTCCTCAAGGCATTCAAATAGGTGGTTTCA
>NZ_JBWCCN010000031.1:0-50131 GCF_056279485.1 Pseudomonas sp. TE12508
AGCGTGTAGTCTCGCTGACTACGCCTTTTTGCTGATTCCATTACGTCCTCCTGAAAAACAGATCAGAAGGTGTAAACCTTATTCAGGACGGGACACAGACACAAAAAAGGGCGACCGAAGTCGCCCTTTTTTTATGGTCTGACAGAACTTAGTTCTGTTTTTCCATTTGTGCACGCAACAGGTCGCCCAGAGTGGTAGGACCAGCAGCGATGCTATCCGAAGGCTTGTCTTTCAAGCTTTGGATGGCTTCTTTCTCTTCAGCATCGTCTTTCGACTTGATGGAGAGCTGGATTACGCGGCTCTTGCGGTCAACGCTGATGATCTTGGCTTCTACTTCCTGGCCTTCTTTCAGAACGTTACGCGCGTCTTCAACGCGGTCACGGCTGATTTCGGAGGCTTTCAGAGTCGCTTCGATATCGTCGGCCAGAGTGATGATGGCGCCTTTAGCGTCAACTTCTTTCACGATGCCTTTAACGATGGCGCCTTTGTCGTTCTCTTGAACGTACTCGGAGAACGGATCGCTTTCCAGTTGCTTGATACCCAGGGAGATGCGCTCGCGCTCTGGGTCAACCGACAGGATAACGGTGTCCAGCTCGTCGCCCTTCTTGAAGCGGCGAACGGCTTCTTCGCCCACTTCGTTCCAGGAGATGTCGGACAGGTGAACCAGACCGTCGATGCCGCCGTCCAGACCAATGAAGATACCGAAATCGGTGATCGACTTGATGGTGCCGGAGATTTTATCGCCCTTGTTGAACTGGCCAGAGAAATCTTCCCATGGGTTAGATTTGCACTGCTTGATGCCGAGGGAGATACGACGACGCTCTTCGTCGATGTCCAGAACCATAACTTCCACTTCGTCGCCGACTTGTACGACTTTCGAAGGGTGGATGTTCTTGTTGGTCCAGTCCATTTCGGAAACGTGTACCAGGCCTTCAACGCCTTCTTCCAGCTCAGCGAAGCAGCCGTAGTCGGTCAGGTTGGTTACACGAGCGGTAACGCGAGTGCTTTCTGGGTAACGGGCTTTGATAGCGACCCATGGATCTTCACCCAGTTGCTTGAGGCCCAGGGAAACACGATTGCGTTCGCGATCGTACTTCAGAACCTTGACATCGATCTCGTCGCCAACGTTGACGATTTCGGAAGGATGCTTGATACGCTTCCAAGCCATGTCGGTAATGTGCAGCAGGCCATCGACGCCACCCAGATCGACGAATGCGCCGTAATCGGTGAGGTTCTTGACGATACCTTTGACTTGTTGGCCTTCCTGCAGGGATTCCAGCAGAGCTTCACGCTCGGCGGAGTTCTCGGCTTCGAGGACGCTGCGACGGGAAACGACAACGTTGTTGCGTTTCTGGTCGAGTTTGATGACCTTGAATTCCAGCTCTTTGCCTTCCAGGTGCGTGGTGTCGCGCACTGGACGGACGTCAACCAGAGAACCTGGCAGGAACGCACGGATGCCGTTAACGTCGACAGTGAAGCCGCCTTTAACCTTACCGTTGATAACGCCCTTGACCACTTCTTCGGCTGCGAAGGCTGCTTCCAGAACAATCCAGCATTCAGCGCGCTTGGCTTTTTCACGGGACAGCTTGGTTTCACCGAAGCCGTCTTCAACCGAGTCCAGAGCAACGTGAACTTCGTCACCGACGTTGATGTTCAGCTCGCCAGCATCGTTGTAGAACTGCTCAAGCGGGATGAGTGCTTCAGACTTCAGGCCAGCGTGAACGGTTACCCAGCGAGCCTGGTAATCGATATCAACGATAACACCGGTGATGATGGAGCCTGCCTGAAGGTTCAGGGTTTTTAGGCTTTCTTCAAAGAGTTCCGCAAAGCTTTCGCTCATTTTAATTCCTGTTGATAAGGGCGAAGAATACGCCCATCTCCACACCCCAGACGGTGTGGGTTAGTTTCATATGAAAGAAACACCGCAGGACTATGACTGGTCCCCTGCAGCTTTCTTGGTCACCCGGCGATATCGCGAATGGCGATCTCGCTCATGATGCGTTCCAGCACCTGATCGATGGACAACTCCGTGGAATCCAGCTGTATCGCGTCGGCCGCCGGCTTGAGCGGGGCTACTGCGCGCTGGGTGTCACGCTCATCGCGTGCACGTATCTCATCTAGCAGACTCGACAGACTAACACCATCGACTTTGCCCTTCAACTGCAAGTATCGACGGCGCGCACGCTCCTCGGCACTGGCAGTGAGGAATATCTTCAGCGGCGCGTCCGGAAAAACCACCGTACCCATGTCGCGACCATCGGCCACCAGACCCGGCGATTCCTGAAAGGCCCGCTGGCGCTGCAGCAGCGCTTCACGAACAGCGGGCAGCGCAGCGACCTGCGAGGCACCCGAGCCGATACTTTCGGTACGGATGACATCGCTGACTTCGTCGCCTTCCAGAATAATGCGCTGCAGCTGACCGTCGGTCGCCGCGATGAATTGCACATCCAGATGAGCGGCGAGCTTTTTGAGCAATTCCTCATTCGTCAGGTCGACGCCATGGTTATGCGCCGCGAACGCCAGCAATCGATACAGCGCACCGGAATCCAGCAGGTTCCAGCCCAGGCGCTTGGCCAGCATGCCGGCGACCGTGCCCTTGCCAGAGCCGCTTGGCCCATCAATGGTGATGACCGGTGCAATGTTTTTCACGACTGAGCCTCTTGCGCAACACGGATACCGACCTGCGCGCACAGCGCGAGGAAGTTCGGAAACGAGGTCGCGACGTTGGCGCAATCATGGATGCGGATCGGTGCAGTGGCGCGCAGCGAAGCCACGCTGAAGGCCATGGCAATCCGGTGATCGCCATGACCGTGCACTTCACCGCCGCCGATCTGGCCGCCGTCGATGATGAGGCCGTCCGGGGTCGGCTCGCACTTGACACCCAGCGCCAGCAAACCATCCGCCATGACCTGGATCCGGTCCGACTCCTTCACGCGCAACTCTTCGGCGCCGCGCAGCACGGTGCGCCCTTCGGCACATGCAGCGGCCACGAACAGCACCGGGAACTCGTCGATGGCCAGTGGAACCAGCGCCTCGGGGATCTCGATACCTTTGAGTTTAGCTGCCCGTACGCGCAGATCCGCTACCGGCTCGCCGCCGACTTCACGCTGGTTTTCCAGGGTGATGTCCGCCCCCATCAGGCGCAGGATGTCGATCACGCCGGTACGGGTCGGGTTGATGCCGACGTGCTCGAGCACCAGCTCCGAACCTTCGGCAATCGACGCGGCTACAAGGAAGAACGCCGACGACGAGATGTCGCCCGGCACTTCAATGTGGGTCGCGGTCAGCTTGTGGCCGGACTCGACCGAAGCGGTGGCGCCATTGACGGTCACCGGGTAGCCGAAACCGCGCAGCATGCGCTCGGTGTGATCGCGAGTCGGTGCCGGCTCGGTGACGGTGGTCTTGCCTTCGGCATACAGACCCGCCAGCAACAGGCAGGATTTAACCTGGGCGCTGGCCATCGGCATGGTGTAAGTCAGGCCCTTGAGCTTGTTGCCGCCACGGATGGTCATCGGTGGACGACCTTCAGCAGCGGTCTCGATCACGGCACCCATTTCACGCAGCGGATTGGCCACGCGGTTCATCGGACGCTTGGACAGCGAAGCATCGCCGGTCAGGGTGCTATCGAAGTTCTGCGCAGCCAAAAGGCCAGACAGCAGACGCATCGACGTACCGGAGTTGCCCAGATAGATCGGGCCCGGCGCAGGCTTGAGGCCATGCAGGCCGACGCCATGGATGGTCACACGACCGTGGTGCGGACCTTCGATGACGACACCCATGTCGCGGAAAGCCTGCAAGGTTGCCAGAGCGTCTTCGCCCTCAAGGAAACCTTCCACTTCGGTGACGCCTTCGGCCAGGGAACCGAGCATGATCGAGCGGTGGGAAATCGATTTGTCGCCCGGTACACGAATCCGCCCAGTCAGGCGGCCACCAGGTTGTGCCAGGAAAATCAGATCGTTGGAATTCATAGCGTCCACATAGGCCCGGCGGGCCAGGATTTTACTGAAATGCTCGCGGGCAACCCGGGCGCGCGTGAACACGCCCAACAATTGGTGCCCATCCCCTGCATCGACCGCGTCGCGCAAGGCGTCGAGGTCGCTGCGAAATGTATCGAGTGTGCGCAGGACAGCTTCGCGGTTGGCGAGGAAGATGTCGTGCCACATGACCGGGTCGCTACCGGCGATTCTTGTGAAATCGCGGAAACCGCCCGCAGCGTAACGGAAGATCTCAAGATTTTCATTGCGTTTGGCCAACGAATCGACCAAACCGAACGCCAGCAAGTGCGGCAGATGGCTGGTCGCCGCCAGCACTTCGTCATGACGCTCGACCTGCATGTGCTCGACGTCGGCGCCCAATTCGCGCCACAACCGGTCAACCACTGCCAGCGCGGCCGGATCGGTTTGATCCAGCGGCGTCAGAATCACTTTATGACGACGGAACAGTTCGGCATTGGAGGCTTCCACCCCGCTCTGCTCGGAACCGGCGATCGGATGCCCCGGCACGAAGCGCGTCGGCATGCCGCCAAACGCCTCGGTCGCCGCGCGCACCACATTGCCCTTGGCGCTGCCGACGTCGGTCAGAATCGCTTGCCCCAGGTCCATGCCCGCCAACAGCGCGAGCAGTTTCTCCATGGCCAGGATCGGCACCGCCAGCTGAATCACATCAGCGCCCTGGCAAGCCGCCGCCAGGTCTTCTTCGCAGCGATCCACCACGCCTAACTCGACCGCCAGCTTGCGCGACTGCGGGTCGAGATCGACCCCGACCACTTCGCGACACAGACCGCTTTCACGCAGGCCTTTGGCAAACGAACCGCCGATCAAGCCCAGACCAACCACCACCAGGCGACCGATCATAGGTTGCGCAGATTGCAGCGCAGTGACATCAACCACGAGCCATAACCTTGGTCAGCGCCTCGAGGAAGCGGCTGTTTTCTGCCGGCAAACCGATGGTGATACGCAGGTGGTTCGGCATGCCGTAGTTGGCCACCGGACGCACGATCACACCTTCACGCAGCAACCCCTCGAACACTGGTGCCGCAACACGACCCAGATCGACACAGATGAAGTTGCCTTTGGATGGAATCCAGCTCAACCCCAGCTCGCGGAAACCCGCTTGCAGCTGCTGCATGCCGGACTCGTTCAGGCGGCGGCTTTCGGCCAGGTACTCGACGTCTTGCAGAGCCGCACAAGCGGCGGCCAGCGCGAGGCTATTGACGTTGAACGGCTGACGCACACGGTTCAGCACATCGGCGACGATGGCCGAGGACAAGCCGTAACCGACCCGCAGCGACGCCAGGCCATAGGCTTTGGAGAAGGTGCGCGAGACCAGCAGGTTCGGGTAGGCCGCCAGATAATCCAGGCCATCGGGCAAGTCGCTGCCTTCGGCGTACTCGATGTAGGCCTCATCCAGCACCACCAGCACATGGGCCGGCACGTCCTGCAGGAAATCATCCAGCGCCTGGGCGTCGAACCAGGTCCCGGTCGGGTTGTTCGGGTTGGCGATGAACACCACACGAGTATCGGCATCGATCGCGGCGAGCATGGCCGACAGATCGTGGCCCCAGTCTTTGGCCGGGATCACTTTTGCCTGGGCACCGACGGCCTGGGTGACGATCGGATAGACCGCAAACGCATGCGCGCTGAATACCGCGTTCAGGCCTGGCGCCAGATAGGCACGCGCCACCAGCTCCAGAATGTCGTTGGAGCCGTTGCCCAGCGTTACCTGGTTGAGCTCGACGCGGCACTGATCGGCCAGCAGGGTCTTGAGCGCAAAACCGTTGCCGTCCGGATAGCGGGTCAGCTCGGTCAGCGCTTCGCGAATCGCTGCCAATGCCTTGGGACTGGCGCCCAACGGGTTTTCGTTGCTCGCCAGTTTGACGATATTGGCCGGATCGAGGTTCAGCTCACGGGCCAGTTCGTCCACGGGCTTGCCCGGAACGTAAGGCGAAAGTTGTTGCACGCCCGGCTGTGCCAGAGCGAGGAAGTTGCCACTCATTTGCTACCGCCCTTAGAGAACTGCTTTCGGGTAGGAACCCAGCACTTTGAGTGCTACTGCTTCCTGACTGATCTTTTCCAGCACACCTTTGACCAGCGGGTCGCGATGGTGGCCGACGAAGTCGATGAAGAACACGTAGGTCCATTTACCGCTGCGCGACGGACGGGTCTCGATGCGTGTCAGGTCGATGCCGTTGTCATGGAACGGCACCAGCAACTCATGGAGCGCGCCGGGTTTGTTGCTCATGGAAACGATGATCGAGGTCTTGTCGTCGCCGGTCGGCGGTACTTCCTGGCTGCCAATCATCAGGAATCGTGTCGAGTTGTCCGGACGATCCTCGATTTTTTCGGCCAGACGAGTCAACCCGTACAGACCGGCGGCCATGTCGCCGGCAATCGCCGCCGAGTTCCACTCACCCTTGACCCGCTTGGCCGCTTCAGCGTTGCTCGAAACTGCCACGCGCTCGACATTCGGGTAATGGGCGTCCAGCCACTTGCGGCACTGGGCCAGGGACTGGGCGTGGGAATAGATGCGGCTGATGCTGTCGGTCTTGGTGTTTTCACCGACCAACAGGTGATGGTGAATCCGTAGCTCAACTTCGCCGCAGATCACCATGTCGTGCTCGAGGAAGCTGTCGAGGGTGTGGTTGACCGCGCCCTCGGTGGAGTTCTCCACCGGAACCACGCCAAAGTTCACCGCACCGGCCGCGACTTCACGGAACACTTCGTCAATCGCCGCCATCGGCTTGCTGATCACTGCGTGGCCGAAGTGCTTCATGGCTGCAGCTTGGGTGAAGGTGCCTTCAGGGCCGAGGTAAGCCACTTTCAGCGGCTGCTCGAGGGCCAGGCACGAGGACATGATTTCGCGGAACAGCCGCGCCATCTCTTCGTTGCCCAGCGGCCCCTGGTTACGCTCCATTACACGCTTGAGCACCTGGGCTTCACGCTCAGGACGATAGAACACCGGCACTTCGCCTTCGGCCAGCGAGGCCATCTTTACTCGCGCAACTTCCTGGGCGCAACGTGCGCGCTCACTGATCAGCTCCAGGACTTTTTCGTCCAGAGCATCAATGCGCAGGCGCAGTGCCTTGAGTTCTTGCTCAGACATTAGCCGTGTTCCTTCTCGAACTCTGCCATGTACGAAACCAGTGCGTTGACCGCAACGATATCGACGGCGTTATAGATGGAGGCACGCATGCCACCCACGGAACGGTGGCCTTTGAGGTTCAGCAGACCGCGTTCGTCGGCACCAGCCAGGAACGGCTTGTCGAGACGATCGTCGGCCAGACGGAACGGCACGTTCATCCACGAGCGGTCCGACTTGTTGATCGGGTTGCTGTACATGCCGCTGGCGTCGATGAAGTCGTACAGCGTGCGCTGCTTCACTTCGTTGAGTTTGCCGATGGCTTCGACACCACCCTGCTCTTTCAGCCACTCGAACACCAGACCGGACAAGTACCAGGCCAGGGTTGGCGGGGTGTTGTACATCGAGCCGTTATCGGCCGCGACCTTGTAGTTGAGCATGGTCGGGCAAATGGAACGGGCGTGACCCAGCAGGTCTTCGCGAACGATGTTCACGACAACGCCGCTCGGGCCGATGTTTTTCTGGGCGCCGGCGTAGATCATGCCGAAGCGCGAAACATCCACCGGACGCGAAAGAATGTCCGAGGACATGTCGGCGACCAGCGGCACATCGCCGGTTTCCGGAATCCATTGGAATTCCAGGCCGCCAATGGTTTCGTTCGGTGCGTAGTGAACGTAGGCCGCATCTTTGGACAGGCTCCATTCGTTCTGACCGGGGATAGCGAAATAGTCGTAAGGCTTGGCGGTGGCGGCAACGTTGACGTGGCCGTAGCGCGAGGCTTCTTCGATAGCTTTCTGCGACCAGATACCGGTGTCGATATAGTCGGCGGTGCCGCTTTCCGGCAACAGGTTCAGAGGAATCTGAGCAAATTGCTGGCTCGCGCCACCTTGCAGAAACAGCACTTTATAGTTCGAGGGGATATTCAGCAGATCACGCAGATCCTGCTCGGCCTTGGTGGCAATGGACACGAACTCATCGCTGCGATGGCTCATTTCCATGACCGACAGGCCCTTGCCGTGCCAATCAAGGAGTTCACCCTGGGCGCGTTTCAGGACAGCTTCGGGAAGCGCCGCAGGACCGGCACAGAAGTTATAGGCTCTCTTGCTCACATCCAATCTCGCTCTGATTTGGTGGTATCACGCAATAAATCACAACATCAATCGCCACGAAACTCACGTGGGAGCGGGCTTGTGTGGCGAGGGGGCTTGCCCCCGTTCGATTGCGAAGCAATCGTAAACCGGTCAGCGCATTTCTAATGCAAGATCGCGCTGACTGATTTCAGGGGCGCTTCGCACCCCAACGGGGGCAAGCCCCCTCGCCACAAAAGCTCCCACACCGGATCTTCGTGGGTGTCGAAATATTCTCAAGGGACAAACAACAAGGGGGCGAATCTTCATCCGCCCCCTGCTTGCCCGCTTACTCTTGCGGCTCTTCGTCAGCGGCGGCGTCGAGTTGCTGGTCTTCGGCAACGTCGTCGATCACGACTTCACCGTCGAACACTGCACCCTCTTCACCTTCAAGCCCTTCGCCTTCCAGCTCTTCGCCTTCGACTTCCGACGGCTCTTGAACCCGCTCCAGGCCCACCAGCGTTTCATCGCTGGCCAGCTTGATCAAGGTTACGCCCTGGGTGTTACGACCCAGGCTGGAGACTTCGTCGACACGGGTACGAACCAACGTACCCTGGTCGGAAATCAGCATGATTTCCTCGCCGTCGAGCACCTGGACTGCGCCGACCAGACGGCCGTTACGCTCGTTGCTGACCATGGCGATAACGCCCTGACCGCCACGCTTGTACTCAGGGAACTCGGTGATCGCGGTGCGCTTGCCGAAACCACGCGCCGAAGCGGTGAGGATCTGGCTGCCTTCTTCCGGGATCAGCATGGAAATCAGCTTCTGGCCTTCCGGCAGACGCATACCGCGGACACCGCGAGCGGTACGGCCCATGGCGCGAACGTCGGTTTCCTTGAAGCGAGTCACCTTGCCGCCGTCGGAGAACAGCATGACTTCACGCTCGCCATCGGTAATAGCGGCAGAGATCAGTACGTCGCCTTCGTCCAGCTCCAGCGCGATCAGGCCGACGCTGCGTTGACGGCTGAAGGATTCCAGCGGGGTCTTCTTCACGGTGCCTTTAGCAGTGGCCATGAAGATGAAGTGACCTTCGGTGTATTCCTCGACCGGCAGCATGGTGGTGATGTATTCATCACTGTCCAGCGGCAGCAGGTTGACCAGCGGACGACCGCGGGCAGCGCGGGACGCTTCGGGGATTTCGTAGGTTTTCAGCCAGTACACTTTACCTTTGCTGGAGAACAGCAGCAGCGTGGTGTGGCTGTTGGCGACCAGCAGGTGAGCGATGTAATCCTCATCCTTGACGCCGGTGGCCGATTTGCCTTTACCGCCACGACGCTGAGCCTGGTACGCAGCCAATGGCTGGGTCTTGGCGTAGCCACCGTGGGAAATGGTCACGACGCGCTCTTCTTCCGGGATCATGTCACCCAGGGTCAGGTCGAGACGGGCATCGAGAATCTCGGTGCGACGCACATCGCCGTACTCGGCGCGGATCACTTCCAGCTCTTCGCGGATCACTTCCATCAGGCGCGTGGCGCTGCTGAGGATACGGATCAGCTCGCCGATCTGGTTGAGGATCTCTTGATACTCGGCCAGCAGCTTTTCGTGTTCCAGACCGGTCAGACGGTGCAGACGCAGCTCCAGAATGGCTTGCGCCTGTTCCGGCGACAGGAAGTACTTGCCGTCGCGCAGACCGTATTGCGGGTCCAGGGTCTCTGGACGGCAAGAATCGGCGCCGGCACGTTCGACCATCGCAACAACGGCGGAAGATTCCCAGGCCGTGCTGATCAGCGCTTCCTTGGCTTCCGACGGCGTTGGCGAGGCCTTGATCAGGGCGATGACCGGGTCGATGTTCGACAGGGCAACCGCTTGACCTTCCAGAATGTGGCCACGTTCGCGCGCTTTACGCAGCTCGAACACGGTACGACGGGTAACCACTTCGCGACGGTGACGAACGAACGCTTCTAGCAGGTCCTTGAGGTTCAGGATCCGCGGACGGCCGTCGATCAGCGCGACGATGTTGATACCGAACACCGCTTGCAGCTGGGTCTGGGCGTAGAGGTTGTTGAGGATCACCTCAGGCACTTCACCGCGACGCAGTTCGATCACGACGCGCATACCGTCCTTGTCGGACTCGTCGCGCAGTTCGGTGATGCCTTCGAGCTTCTTCTCTTTGACCAGTTCGGCGATCTTCTCGATCAGACGCGCCTTGTTCAACTGGTAAGGGAGTTCGGTGATGACGATCTGCTGACGACCACCGACCTTGTCGATGTCTTCGATCATCGAGCGGGCACGCATGTAAATGCGCCCGCGACCGGTGCGGTAGGCTTCGATGATGCCGGCACGACCGTTGATGATTGCGGCGGTCGGGAAGTCCGGACCAGGGATGTATTGCATCAGCTCATCGACGGTCAGTTCCGGGTTGTCGATGAGTGCCAGGCAACCGTCGATGACTTCACCGAGGTTGTGTGGCGGGATGTTGGTCGCCATGCCCACGGCGATACCGCTGGAGCCGTTGACCAGCAGGTTGGGAATACGGGTCGGCATGACCGCCGGGATCATTTCGGTGCCGTCGTAGTTCGGCACCCAGTCCACGGTTTCTTTGTGCAGGTCAGCGAGCAGCTCGTGCGCCAGCTTGGTCATGCGCACTTCGGTGTATCGCATGGCCGCGGCATTGTCGCCGTCCACCGAACCGAAGTTGCCCTGACCGTCTACCAGCAGGTAACGCAGCGAGAATGGCTGCGCCATCCGAACGATGGTGTCGTACACCGCGGTATCACCGTGAGGGTGATACTTACCGATCACGTCACCGACAACACGGGCAGATTTCTTGTACGGCTTGTTGAAGTCGTTGCCCAGCTCGCTCATCGCGAACAGCACACGCCGGTGCACGGGCTTCAAGCCATCGCGCGCATCCGGCAGTGCCCGCCCGACAATCACGCTCATCGCGTAGTCGAGGTAGGACTGCTTCAGCTCGTCTTCGATATTGACCGGGAGGATTTCTTTGGCCAGTTCGCCCATGAGAAGCCTGATTCCTTTTTCTGGTGAAACTTCGTCACATCCATATGGGACGAACGAAGCTCGCCGATGCAGACTGAGTGCCGTGCACCGACTTACGACAAATCAACGAGTTATGCCATGGATCTGCGCAGTAAAGGCAGCCACATCAGGCTACCCTGGAAACCGCCGGATGTTATCACAAGAGCCGCCACGCACCTATCCCCCAGATGCGCATGGAGCATAGTTAGTTGACCGGTGACAGGCTTGAAAGGGACGAGAGGGGCTTAGAGCCAAATTTCATGGGAGATTGAAGTGTATTTGTTGCCTATAAGACCCCATCGCGAGCAGGCTCGCTCCCACATTGGATCTGCATCGTGCACAAATCCCCTGTGGGAGCGAGCCTGCTCGCGATAGCAATCTTTCAGGCGCCAGAAATTATTAATGCAGACGCTTACGACACATCAACTGCGCCATTTTCGCCGTATCCGGCCGTTCGACGATGCCTTTTTCGGTGACGATTACATCAATCAGGTCAGCCGGGGTCACATCGAACACCGGGTTGAATGCATCGACATCCGCCCCGAGCCGCTTGCCACCGACTTCCAGCAACTCGCGACCATCGCGCTCTTCGATGGGAATCTCATCGCCACTGGCCAGGTTCATGTCGATGGTCGAACTCGGCGCCACTACCATGAAGCGCACGCCGTGGTGCATGGCGTTGACCGCCAGTTGGTAGGTGCCGATCTTGTTCGCCACATCACCATTGGCGGTGATGCGGTCAGCACCGACGATCACCCAGGTCACACCCTTGGTTTTCATGATGTGCGCGGCGGCGGAATCGACATTGAGGGTCACCGGAATGCCTTCATTGGCCAATTCCCATGCGGTCAATCGCGAACCCTGCAGCCATGGGCGGGTTTCGTTGGCGTAGACGCGCTCGACCATGCCTTCGATGAACGCCCCGCGAATCACCCCCAGTGCCGTGCCGAAGCCGCCGGTGGCCAGTGCGCCGGTGTTGCAGTGCGTGAGGATCGCCTGGGCGTTGCCCTGATGCTTGCGGATCAAGTCCACGCCCAACTGAGCCATGGTCAGGTTGGCTTCGCGATCACTTTCATGGATGGCGATGGCTTCGGCCTCCAGCGCCGCCAGAGGGTCTGCGTCGTCCTTGAGGCGGTCCAGGCGGTCGCGCATGCGACTCAAGGCCCAGAACAGGTTAACCGCTGTTGGACGGGAATCGGCCAGTAACGCGTAATCCTCTTCCCACGCGGCCTGCCAGTCACCGCCCTCGGCAATTCGGGCGCGGGCTGACAGCACCATTGCATACGCCGCACTGATGCCAATGGCCGGCGCGCCGCGCACCACCATTGAGCGAATGGCCTCAGCCACGCCCGCGGCGCTGGTGTAGGCGATCCAGGTTTGCTCGAATGGCAAAATACGCTGATCCAGCAGATACAGGGCGCCATCACGCCAATCGATGGCTTTCACCTTCTCCGCAGCCAACAGTCGATCGCGCATCCACTTACCCCGCACTCATGAACAAAAGCCGTCGATTATAGCGATCCCCCCGCGAAGACGCTCGGGTATACTTCGCCATCCTTTACAAAAGCACTGGAACCGACTTTCGATGCCGACCCCCACCGCTGCGCTCGACCTGTTATTGCTGCCGACCTGGCTGGTACCTGTCGAACCGGCTGGCGTGGTCCTTAAAGAGCATGCCCTGGGCATCCGCGACGGTCGTATCGTATTTATCGGCCCGCGCGCAGCAGCCTTGAAGTTTAACGCAACCGAAGTCCGCGAATTGCCGGACATGTTGCTCAGCCCGGGCCTGATCAATGCTCACGGGCATGCGGCAATGACGCTGTTCCGCGGCCTGGCCGACGATCTGCCATTGATGACCTGGCTGGAAAACCACATCTGGCCGGCCGAAGCCAAGTGGGTCGACGAGGCTTTTGTACGCGATGGCACTGACTTGGCCATCGCCGAGCAGATCAAAGGCGGCATCACCTGTTTCTCCGACATGTATTTCTTCCCGAAGGTCGCCAGCGAACGCGTACATAACAGCGGCATTCGCGCCCAGATCGCCATTCCGATCCTCGATTTCCCGATTCCAGGCGCCGCCACGGCGGATGAAGCCATTCGTCAGGGCGTTGAATTATTCGGTGATCTCAAGCATCACGAGCGGATCAAAGTCACCTTTGGGCCCCATGCACCCTACACCGTGGGTGACGAAACCCTGGAAAAAATCCGGGTGATCGCCGAAGAGCTGGACACCTCGATTCACATGCACGTCCATGAAACCGCTTTCGAAGTGCAGCAGTCGGTCGAGCAGTGCGGCGAACGCCCTTTGGCCCGCCTCGGTCGCCTGGGCCTGCTCGGGCCGCGGCTGCAGGCCGTTCACATGACCCAGATCAGCGATGAAGACCTGATGCTGCTGGTAGAAAGTAACACCCATGTGATTCATTGCCCGGAGTCGAACCTGAAACTGGCCAGCGGTTTCTGCCCGGTCGAGCGTTTGTGGCGGGCCGGGGTCAATGTGGCGGTCGGCACCGATGGCGCGGCCAGCAATAATGACCTCGACCTGCTCGGCGAAACCCGCACCGCTGCGTTGCTGGCCAAGGCCGTCGCCGGGTCGGCCACGGCGCTGGACGCCCATCGCGCCCTGCGCATGGCCACGCTCAATGGCGCTCGCGCGCTGGGCATCGAAGCTGAAACGGGTTCGCTGGAAGTCGGTAAAGCGGCGGACATCGTCGCGTTCGACCTGTCTGGCCTGGCGCAGCAACCGGTCTACGACCCGGTTTCGCAACTGATCTATGCCACTGGCCGCGACTGCGTGAAACACCTTTGGGTTGCCGGCAAGCAACTGCTCGACGACCGTCGCTTGACCCGCCTGGATGAAGCACAGCTGTGTGCCACCGCCAGGGCCTGGGGCCAGCGCATCAGCGGCCACACCGAATCGTAAGCACCGAATTGTAAGCACCCTGGACCGAAACCGGGGCAACAGGATTTTTCAAGTTTTAGAGGACTGACACCATGAGCAACGTCGACTACGCCGAAATCGCCAAATTCGAAGCCCTGGCCCATCGCTGGTGGGACCGCGAAAGCGAGTTCAAACCGCTGCACGACATCAACCCGCTACGGGTCAACTGGATCGATGAGCGGGTCCATCTGGCCGGCAAGAAAGTCCTCGACGTCGGTTGCGGCGGCGGCATCCTCAGCGAAGCCATGGCTCAACGCGGCGCGACCGTAATGGGCATCGACATGGGCGAAGCGCCGCTGGCCGTCGCTCAGCTGCACCAACTGGAATCCGGCGTGAGCGTCGAGTACCGGCAGATCACCGCCGAAGCGCTGGCTGAAGAAATGCCCGAGCAATTCGACGTAGTGACTTGCCTGGAAATGCTTGAACACGTGCCGGATCCGTCGTCGGTCATCCGCGCCTGCTTCAAAATGGTCAAACCGGGCGGCCAGGTGTTCTTCTCCACCATCAACCGCAACCCGAAGGCCTATCTGTTCGCCATCGTCGGCGCCGAATACATCATGAAGTTGCTGCCGCGCGGCACCCACGACTTCAAGAAGTTCATCCGCCCCTCCGAGCTTGGCGCCTGGAGCCGCATGGCCGGCCTGACCGTCAAGGACATCATCGGCCTGACCTACAATCCGTTGACCAAGCATTACAAACTGGCGGCCGATGTGGACGTCAATTACATGATCCAGACCCTGCGCGAGGAGTAAGCCGATGCGTATCAGAGCAGTCCTTTTCGACATGGACGGCACCCTGCTCGACACTGCGCCGGATTTCATCGCCATCTGCCAGGCGATGCGCGCTGATCGTGGTTTGCCACCAATCAACACTCAACACATTCGTGATGAAATATCCGGCGGCGCCAAAGCGATGGTCGCCGCAAACTTTTCCATGGACCCGGAATCGCCGGGGTTCGAGGAGCTGCGTCAGGAATTTCTCGACCGCTACCTCAAGGGTTGCGCGGTCCACAGCCATCTGTTCGACGGTATGGCCGAGGTGCTGGAGAAAATCGAAAAGGCCAACCTGATCTGGGGCGTGGTCACTAACAAGCCGGTGCGTTTCGCCGAGCCGATCATGCAGCAGCTGGGCCTGGCCGAACGTTCGAAGGTGCTGATTTGCCCCGATCATGTGAAGAACAGCAAACCGGATCCGGAGCCGTTGATCCTGGCGTGCAAGATGCTCGACCTGGACCCGGCCAGCGTGCTGTTTGTGGGCGATGACCTGCGGGACATCGAGTCCGGCCGCGATGCCGGCACCAAAACCTGCGCGGTGACCTACGGTTATATTCACCCGGACGATAACCCCAAGCACTGGGGCGCGGACGTAGTGATCGATCATCCGCTGGCGTTGCTCGAGGTGCTGGATAACGCTTTGTGCAGTTGCTGACCTAATTGGGCGGCAGGAAGCATTTTGTGGCGAGGGGGCTTGCCCCCGTTGGGTCGCGAAGCGGCCCTCCATTCGGTACCTTCAGTCAGACCGTGTTCTCAGGTTTTACGACTGCTTCGCAGCCGAACGGGGGCAAGCCCCCTCGCCACAATAAGCTCCCTCGCCACAAGTACGATGCCTGCCTGTTGAATTGTTGTGAGGTTTTTTATGTTTGATTATTCCGCCCGCCCTGACTTGCTCAAGGACCGGGTCATCCTGGTCACCGGCGCTGGCCGTGGCATCGGCGCTGCCGCTGCAAAAACCTACGCCGCCCACGGCGCCACCGTGCTGCTGCTGGGCAAGACCGAGGCCAACCTGACTCAGGTCTATGACGAAATCGAAGCGGCCGGGCATCCACAACCGGCCGTGATTCCGTTCAATCTGGAAACCGCACTGCCTCATCAATACGATGAACTGGCAGCCATGATCGAGACCGAGTTCGGCCACCTCGACGGCTTGCTGCACAACGCATCAATCATCGGTCCACGCACCCCGATCGAACAGTTGTCCGGCGAGAATTTCATGCGCGTCATGCACGTCAACGTCAACGCCATGTTCATGCTCACCAGCACCCTGCTGCCACTGCTCAAGCTGTCTCAGGACGCCTCAGTGGTGTTCACCTCCAGCAGCGTCGGTCGCAAGGGCCGTGCGTACTGGGGCGCTTACGGCGTTTCCAAGTTCGCCACCGAAGGCCTGATGCAAACCCTGGCCGACGAAGTAGACACCGTGGCACCGGTGCGCTCCAACAGCATCAACCCCGGCGCCACCCGCACCAGCATGCGCGCTCAGGCCTACCCCGGTGAAAACCCTCTGAACAATCCGACACCCGAGGAGATCATGCCGGTCTACCTTTACCTCATGGGTCCGGACAGCACCGGCATCAATGGCCAGGCATTCAACGCTCAGTAGTGCCCGTGCGTCGCTTTTCTGCCGCGACGGCTTCCCGCCGCGGCATTCAAACCCGGTGGTAACTACCCCTGCTTCAAGTCAAATAAATGTCACCACGCGGCGCAACTCCCCGTGCACAACCTTCCAGCATATTGATTTTTAAAACTTTTTATTCGACTGAACCGAATGGCACGACTTTCGCTCTAATTTTGTTCAGACACGCCGTGTGAAAGCAGACGAGGCGGAGCTTGAGCCGAGAGGTTACTAATCTTCGGCAAAGCGGACTAAACTCGTGCCAAATGTCCTACGGGACTGATGGACCAGTATGACGCGCAGCCCAAAGCCGCTCTCACCCAGCCTGTAAGACAGCCTTACTGCTTAGGGGCTCACGCCATATGAAATCACCTTCCCAGACCAACGCAATTGACTTCGACAGTGCCAAATTGCAACGCCTGGGCTTTGGTCAGCAGCCTCCCCTCCTGGAGCGGCCCGACAGTCTTGCGCAGTTGCGCCAAACGCTGGGCCTGCAACTGCAAACCAGTCTTGAGCCGCAACGCATTCTCGGACTTTTCTTCCGTGAAATTCAGCGCCTTGTGCCGCTGGATGCCTTGAGTTACGAACATCAGCCCAGCGACTTGCGCCTGCAATTCGGCGCGCGAGGCCATCATTCAATCAGCTACAGCCTCAGCCATGAAGGCGAGCAATTGGGTGAGCTGGTGTTCCGTCGCAATCAGCGTTTCAGCGAACAGGAACAGGGCAACCTGGAGTCACTGTTGTCGACCCTGCTCTTCCCCATGCGAAACGCCCTGCTCTACCGAGCGGCGACTCAAAGTGCATTGCGTGATCCGCTGACCGATACCGGCAACCGCATCGCCATGGATCAGACGCTGGAACGGGAAATCGAGATGTCGCGGCGACACTCGCAACCCCTGTCGCTGCTGATGCTGGACATCGATCATTTCAAACAGATCAACGACACCTACGGGCACAGCGCCGGCGATGAAGTGCTGAAGGCCGTGGCCGCCTCGATCAAAAATCAGTTGCGCAACGTCGATATGGTGTTCCGGTTTGGTGGCGAAGAATTCCTGATTCTGCTTTCCAACACCAGTCGGGAAGCAGCAGCCATGGTCGGTGAACGACTGCGGTTTGCGGCGCAGGCTCAGGACTATGTAGCCGAGGGCAAGATGATCGAACTGACGGTCAGCATCGGTTGCTCGACGCTGCTTCCCGGCGAGTCTGCCGAGAGTTTGTTGCGACGGGCCGACAGTGCGTTGTATGTGGCCAAGCGTGAGGGGCGTAACCGGTTGGCAATGGCAGGCTGATATTTCAGCACCGCTGTATAACCAATGTGGGAGCGGGCCCGTGGCGAGGGGGCTCGCCCCCGTTGGCTGCGAAGCAGCCCCCAAATCTCTGATGCACCAAAGATCTTGTGAGTGCTACGCACTCAAACGGGGGCGAGCCCCCTCGCCACAGGCCCGCTCCCACATTTGGTTTGTGTTGTTTTCAGGGGATCAGCTTTCAGCCAACGCCATCCGCTCACGGGCTACCGGGGTTTTCACTGCCAATTCCAACTGCATGCAACGTTCCAGGAACAGGTACATGTAGTCGTAACTTTTGCAGACAGCCTGGCGCAATTCCACTTGCAGCGCTTTGCTCGGGTTCATGCCCGCCAAGGTGCAGATGATTTCCAACGCTTCCCATGGATGGGCATCGTCGTACTGGGCATGCATCTTCAACCACTTCATGGCCCGCTTGCGATCTTCCTCGGGGAACGAGGCCGCATAGACGCCATTGGAGCAAACCAGGGCCGACCACTCCCCGGTCGCCCCTTCGATGGCGTAATTGGTGGCGGCGATGGCCACGATCAGCGAGTCCGACGAACTGGTGTGCCAGCACCAATGGCTCAAGGCGTGAAGCTCTGGTGCCACGTGTTGCGCTTGCAGATCTTCCAGGCTGATACCGTGGGCACGACTCCAGTGGACCCAGTAGTCGGCATGGTTCAATTCGACGCGAATGTTGCGCATCAGCCAGCGACGCGCCATGTCTTCGCCAGGGTGGCGCGCAAACCGGGTCTTGGTCAGGTTCTGTGCCATATATAGAGCGAACTGTTCGACCACCGGCCAGCCACCAATAAGGTACTGACGCATGGTTTTTGCACTGAGTCTGTTATCTCGCATGCGTTGATACAGTTCGTGTCCGACAACCCGGCGCTTGCTCTCGCTGCAATCCTGGATCAGTTGCTGAGCCCAGGCGGGGTAACTTGCAGCTTCCATGAGTGGTCCGGTTCTGTTGAATGTATCGATCACTGTCGCGCTCCTTTTGATTGTGATTTTAAGATCAACAAGAGATTTCAACGGAACGTGCCCGGCGCCTTGAACAACAAGGATCGGGGCCTGGCAGGACGACTTTGCAAACTATCCCAGGTAAACAGATGCGGGCGTTCAATCACATACCCTTGAGCGTAATCCACTCCGATCTCCAGCAATGCCTGCTCGATCTGAGGTGTTTCAACGAACTCTGCAATCGTGCGCTTACCCATGACATGACCGATGTGATTGATCACTTCGACCATGGCGCGGTTAATCGGGTCGTCCAGCATATCCTTTACGAAACTCCCGTCGATCTTCAGGAAGTCTACAGGTAAATGTTTCAAGTAAGCGAATGAGGACATACCGGCACAAAAGTCATCTAGCGAAAAATGACAACCTAAACCTTTGAGTTCATTGATAAATTTAGTTGCGCTAGCCAGATTTGCAATCGCGCTGGTTTCTGTAATTTCAAAACAAATCATTTCAGGTGGAATTGAATATGCAACAAACTGTTCACGAAGGAAGTCCAGAAACGCCTCATCTCCGATAGTGATACCTGACAGATTTATCGCACACATGGCCAACGGCCCTTCGCGCTCTTCGGCGACGCACTGGGCAATGACTTTGAAAACGTTCTCCACCACCCAACGATCAATCGATGTCATCAAACCGTAACGCTCGGCGGCCGGAATGAAACTGTCCGGCAGAATCATGCGTCCCGCTTCGTCATGCAGGCGCAGCAGTATTTCGATATGCCCGCCGCCATGCTCACCAGGGCCAAGAGGCGCGATTTCCTGGGCGTACAGGCAGAAGCGGTCTTCTTCCAGCGCCACGTGCAGGCGCTGCACCCAGGCCATTTCGCCAAACCGCAAGGACAACTCCGAGTCGTCGGCGTGATAGACCTGAACCCGGTTGCGGCCCTTTTCCTTGGCCATATAACAGGCCATGTCAGCGGCACGCAATGAAGCTTCAAGGGTGGCCGGACTCTGGACCACATGCACCAGGCCAATGCTCACGGTGGTCACGAACGGCCGGCCTTTCCAGACAAAATGCAGGTTCTGCACGGTCTGGCGCAGGCCTTCGGCGATTTTCTCGGCCGCTTGCGGCGCGCAGTTTTCCAACAGAACGCCAAACTCGTCACCCCCTAGCCGGGCCAGGGTGTCGCCTTCGCGCAAACCTGATTGCAACAACGCACAGATATGCCGCAACAACTCGTCGCCCGCCGCATGACCGCAGGTGTCGTTGACCAGTTTGAATTGATCCAGGTCGAGAAACATCAAGGCGTGACGCCCCGCCTGGCGCGTCAGGTTATGCAGGGCCTGCTCCAGCCGATATTCGAACTCGCGGCGGTTGGCCAATCCGGTCAGAGCATCATGAGTCGCCTGCCATGACAGATTGGCGATGTATTGCCGCTCCTGGGTCATGTCATGCAGCACCAGCACGGTGCCACTGACCCTGCCCGTATTGCGGATCGGCGCGCCGACCAGAGTGACCGAAACCGTGCTGCCATCCAGACGCTGGATCAGTTTTGAATGCTCGCTGCCACCGCTGAGCTGACCGCTCAAAATGTGCTCGATCAAGGTAAAACCGTCGGCCTGAGCGTCCTCATCCAGCAGATTGAACAGCGCCGCCAATGGCAACCCCGCCGCCTGTTCGGCCTTCCAGTGAGTCAAGGCCTCGGCGGCCGGATTCATATAGACAATCGCGCCCTCGACGTCCGTGGTGATCACCCCGTCGCCAATCGATTGCAGAGTGATCTGTGCCCGGTCTTTCTCCAACTGCAAGGCATCGGCGAAGGCATGGCGCTGCTTGAGCAGTTTATGCGTACGCAACAGAGCTAACACAATCAAGCCCAACGCAGTGGCCAGGTTCGTCACCAACAGCAGCCGGAGAATCACCCGTGAGCCTTCGCCCAAGGCATCGCTGAACGCTTTGGCGGCGGGCGTCACGCCATCGTTGATGGCAAAAATCTGCTCTTTCCAGCGTTTGACGTCGGCATCGGTGACCTGGCTATCGGCAATACGCTGATGCATCTCCCGTGCGACGTCATCGAGTCGCACCAGATACGCGTCACCGACCGTCCACAGCTCGATGGCTTTCTCCAGGTAACTGAAATTCCGGAAATTGAGGTACAGCCAAATCAAACTGGAGACGTCGTCCGGGTGGTTGCCGCCCTTGAGGATCGCGATTCGCGCTGCCTCGATATTCGGTGGCTGATGGTCCAGCGCCAGACGCAATTCATGGCCACCCTGAGGCACCGCAATCGCGCTCTGGTATTTGAGAAAAATCGTTTCGTCGCGACTGTCGGCGTAGAGATTGAGGTAATAGATGGCGTCTTTCTGGCCCTTGGACCACAGGCTTTCCCCGCCGACGTAACCGCGAACCGCCGAAAGAACGTAAAGACTGCCGCCTCCCAACAATGCCTGAAATAACACGACGGCGATAAAAGGCCAGACGATGCCCAACAACCGAGGGGTTGCGAGAGTCCTTTTTGGCTTCATGAGGTCCCTTGTCTTAACACTGCTCGATCGTCGTCCGGACGAAAACGCTACCGCTAGACTAGGATGGGTTCTCACTCTAGGCAAGCCGGGGACGCTCATGCTCAACAGCAGCACAGTCCCGGCGATTCAGGGCTGGCTCGTCTTCATGTGCTAATCCTTGCCGGGGAAAATGCCCTGAACGTCTTGTGGCATTAATCTAGTGCTGCTGTAAATGCCCATAAAGCTTGGCGTACAAACCACCATCGGCAATCAGCTGCTGATGGTCGCCATCCTCGGCAACCTGGCCACCGTCGAACACCAGCACTCGGTCAGCCTGCTTCACGGCCGACAACCGGTGCGCAATGATCAGCGTGGTGCGGTGACTCAAGAACCGCGCCAGTGCCTGGTGCAGGTTGTATTCGGTGGCCGCGTCCAGGGCGGACGTGGCCTCGTCGAGGATTACCACTTTGGGTTCGGCCAACACCATCCGCGCAATCGCCAGGCGTTGACGCTGCCCGCCGGATAAACGCACACCGGAGCGCCCGACAATACTGTCCAGGCCATTGGGCAATTCACGCACCGTGTTGTGCAGTTGAGCAATTTCCAATGCCTGCCAGCAGGCTTCATCGCTGCGTTCGCGGCCCATGGTCAGGTTGGCGCGCACGGTGTCGTTGAACAGTGCCGGGTGCTGCAAGACCACGGCGACATTTTCACGCACGGTTTCCAGGCCGATCTCTTCCTGAGTCGAACCACCGAAACGGATGGTGCCGGCCAGCGGTGTGTACAAGCCCAGCAGCAACTGCACCAGGGTGCTTTTGCCTCCCCCGCTGGCGCCGACAATCGCGACTTTTTCACCGGGGGCAATCGACAGGTTCATTTGGTTCAGCACCAATTCGTCGCCATAGCCGAAACTCAATCCCTGAACTTCGATGCCTACCGTGTCGCGCCCCTGAAACGGGTCGACACTGCCGCTGTATTGCGGCTCATCAGCACGGGCCAGCAACTCGTTGATGCGCGACAGCGCACCGCCAGCGGCGTAAAAGGCGTACTGCAGGTTGAGCAGTTGTTCCACCGGACCGATCATGAACCACAGGTAGCTGAACACGGCCAGCATCTGGCCGATGGACAGGTCGGAAAACAGCACGGTGAGCATGGCCGCAGCGCGAAAAATATCGATGCCGAACTGGAACAACAAGCCGCTGGCGCGGTTCGATGCATCGGTTTTCCACTGCGAGTTCACCGCGTAATCGCGCACTTCACGCGCTCGCTGGCCCAGCCGTCCGAGGAAAAAGCCCTGCCGATTACCGGCGCGCACTTCCTGGATGGCATCCAGGGTTTCGGTCAAGGCCTGGGTGAAGCGCGAGGTGCTGTCGTTCTCGAGTTTCTTCAGGTGTTTGACCCGCTTGCCCAACTGCACCGTGGCATAGATCACCAGCGGGTTGAACAGCAGGATCAGCAGCGCGAGTTTCCAGTGCATCCACATCAGGATCGAGGCGGTGCCCACCAGCGTCAGCATGGCCACGAGGAAACGACTGAGGGTTTCGCCGACGAATTTGTCCACGGTGTCCAGGTCGGTGACCAGGTGCGTAGTCACCGTGCCGCTGCCCAGGCTTTCGTATTCGCCCAGCGAGATACATTTGAGCCGTTCGATCAACCGCACCCGAATCCGATACACGATGTCCTTGGCCAGCGCCGCAAACAACTTCGCCTGCACCACGTTGAACAACAACGCCGCACAGCGTAGTGCCAGAGTCACCAGCAGCATCAGGCCAATGTAACCCGCAGCTTTCTGCCAGACGTCGGGCAGCGCATGGTTCATGATTTTCAGCGCGGCGTCGCCGTGGCCCAGCAGCACTTCGTCCACCAGCAACGGCAACAGCAAGGGGATCGGCACGCTGCACAGCGTTGCCAATACCGCGACGCCGTTGGCGATCCACAGGGATTTTTTATGGTGAAGGGCCAGGCGACGGATTTCTGCCCAGCTCAGACGGTCGACACGTGCAGGGGCTGGAACGTTGTCGGGCAGGTCATGCACAGGCAGCGCGCTCCAGCCAGCGGCCGAGCAATGGTGACAACACATTCAAAGGTTGATACCCATTGGTCAGCAACGCCAATTGACCATCACGCTCTGCCAGCAAGGTCGGGAAACCGGCAATGCCCAGGTCCTGGACCCAGGTGAAATCGGCAGCGGTCGCGGCGTGCTGATCGGCACGGTCGAACGCGGCGGCGAACTCGATGCGCGGCAAACCGGCCTGCTCCGCCAGTTCCACCAACACGCTGGCGCGGGTGACATCACGCCCCTCGGCATAGAACGCATGCTGGATCAGCCCGAGCAGTTTCCAGGCGCAGTCCGGCGCCAGGCTGCGCGCCGTCACCAGCGCCCGACAGGCAGGCTCGGTGTCGTAGACAAACCCGTCGGGCAACGCGCCTTCAAACTTGAACGGCTGGCCGGTGGCCTCGGTGACCGCCTGCCAGTGCTCAAGGATATAGCGCCGGGTGGTCGGCTCCAATGCTGAGCCGCTGCCGGTGCGCAAACCGCCGACGACCAGATGCACGTCCACCCCCGCCGCCTGCGCCTGCTCGACCAGCGCGTTGGCCACTGGCGCAAAGCCCCAGCACCAGGAACACATCGGGTCCATCACATAGAGCAGGCGACGTACAGACATGGTTCAAGCCTCGGAAGGAGTTTGCTTGTAGTTGTAACCGATCGGGTGCGGCAGGTTGCGCGCCTTGGCCAGTTCGATCTGCTTCTGCCGGTCGATGGCACTGCGACGGGTTTTCTCGCTCAGCTTATCCCAGCAATGCGGGCAACTGATGCCGGCCACATAGTGCTCGGACGCGCGGTCTTCGACGCTGACAGGCGTACGACAGGCATGACATTGATCGTAGTCGCCTTCACTGAGATCGTGACGAACGGTCACGCGGTTATCGAACACGAAGCAGTCGCCCTGCCATTTGGTTTCTTCCTGCGGCACCTCTTCGAGGTACTTCAGAATGCCGCCCTTGAGGTGATAGACCTCATCGAAACCCTGGCTGAGCATGTAGCTCGAAGCCTTTTCGCAGCGAATGCCGCCGGTGCAGAACATCGCGACTTTCTTGTGCACCGCCGGGTCGAAATGGGCTTTGATGTAGTCGGGGAATTCGCGAAAACTGGTGGTCTTCGGATCGATGGCGCCTTCGAAGGTGCCAATCGAGACTTCGTAATCGTTGCGGGTGTCGATCAGCAGCACTTCGGGATCGCTGATCAGCGCGTTCCAGTTTTGCGGATCCACATAGGTGCCGACCTTTTTGTTCGGGTCCACGCCTTCAACGCCCAGGGTGACGATTTCTTTCTTGAGTTTGACTTTGGTGCGGTAGAACGGCTGCTCATCGCAGTACGATTCTTTGTGGTCGATGTCGTCCATGCGCGGGTCGTTCTTGAGCCAGGCCATCAGCCCGTCAATGCCTTCGCGGCTGCCGGACACGGTGCCGTTGATGCCTTCTTCGGCGATCAGCAGCGTGCCTTTGATGCCGTTGTCGACCATCGCTTGCAGCAGCGGCTCGCGCAGGGCGACGTAATCTTCCAGGGTGACGAACTTATACAGTGCCGCCACGACAATCTGTTGTGTCATGGGTAATTCTCCAGGTGGCTACCCTCGTAAGGGGTGAACCGGATGCGAAAAAAAACGCGCCGGGTGAGCGGCGCGTTGCGGATTCTAGCAAAAACCGTGTGGCTTTAGGACTGTGATCTGTAAGGTCTGGTACAAACCATTCCATTGTGGCGAGGGGGCTTGCCCCCGTTGGGGCGCGAGGCGGCCCCTTTAAAAAAACAGACGCCACCTCGGTGTATCAGACAAACCGAGCGTGCCGGTTTTACGACTGCTTCGCAGCCGAACGGGGGCAAGCCCCCTCGCCACAGCAAGCTCCCTCGCCACAACAGCCCTTCAGCCCTTCAGCCCTTCAGCCCGTCACATTAATGTTTGCTACCGCCAGCACAGGTCGGCGAGGCCGGGGCCGCGTCGATCTGTGCCCATTCTTGCGGCGTGTAGGTATGCAGCGCCAACGCATGGAACTCGCCCATCAGTTCGCCCAAAGTGCCGTACACCTTCTGGTGACGCTTGACGCGATTGAGGCCCTCGAACTGCTGGCTGACCACCACGGCTTTGAAGTGGGTCTGCAACCCACGGCTGTGCATGTGGCTTTCATCCAGCACTTGCAGGTGCTCGGGCTGTAGCAGCCCGAGCGTCGATTCGATGCGTTGTTGCATGGTCATCCCGAACTCCGCTTAAGGCTTTTTCTTGGCAGGAGCAGCGGCGCCTTTAGGCTCCAGCTCGGCCGTCATGTCAGCCAGCAGTTTGTTGACCACAGGCACCGCGCTTTCCAGCTTGGCCTGGGTCATCTGGGCCGATTGCTGAGTCAGCTGCGGCATTTTTTCCAGGACTTTCTTGCCCAGTGGAGACTGGTAGAACGCAACCAGATCCTTGAGCTCGGATTCGCTGAAATTGGTGGTGTAAAGCTTGACCATGTCTGGCTTCAGCTTGTTCCAGCCAATGGCTGCGTCCAGAGCGGCGTTGGCCTTGGCTTGATAGGTTTCCAGCAGGGCTTTTTTCGATTCAGGGGCTTTGGTCTGTTCAAAGCGCTGAGCGAACATTTGCTGCACTTGCATGTACACCGGAGTGCCCAATTTGTCAGCGTGCGCCAGGGTCAGGAAAGCTTCGGCACTGGCGTTGTGGCTGGCGGTATCGGCAAAAACCTGGCCGCTGGCGCAAACCAGTGCAACCGCGGTACAGATGGCACGAAGACGAGTCATCGAGTTTCCTTTTCTAGCAGGCGAGGCAAAACCTCAAGGGCGTCCATTCTGCACCTAAAAAAGTGTGTCACTCAACCCCAAGCCTTGTCGCGCCTGATTTAGAGGGGTTGAACGGTCAAATTCCAGACTGATGGAACCACGGCCGGCGATCACGGCCTAAACTGCGCTATCAGACCTACAGGAGTGTGCATGATGAGCCGTATCGAAACCGACAGCCTGGGCCAGGTAGAAGTCCCGGATGACGCTTACTGGGGCGCTCAGACGCAACGCTCGCTGATCAACTTCGCCATCGGCAACGAGCGCATGCCGCTGGCCGTGCTGCACGCCCTGGCCCTGATCAAGAAAGCCGCGGCGCGCGTCAACGATCGCAACGGTGACCTGCCCGCCGACATCGCCCGGCTGATCGAACAGGCCGCCGACGAAGTGCTCGACGGTGACCATGACCAGCAGTTCCCGCTGGTGGTCTGGCAGACCGGCAGCGGCACCCAGAGCAACATGAACGTCAACGAAGTGATCGCCGGTCGCGCCAACGAACTGGCCGGCAACCCGCGCGGCGGCAAGACGCCGGTGCATCCCAACGATCACGTCAACCGTTCCCAGAGTTCCAACGATTGCTTCCCCACAGCCATGCACATCGCGACGGCTCAGGCGGTGCAGCAGCATTTGCTGCCGGCGATCAGCGAATTGTCGGGCGGGTTGGCGGAGTTGTCCGCACGACACATGAAACTGGTCAAGACCGGTCGTACCCATATGATGGACGCCACGCCGATTACCTTCGGCCAGGAACTCTCAGCGTTCATCGCGCAACTGGATTACGCCGAACGGGCGATCCGTAGCGCGCTGCCGGCCGTCTGTGAGCTGGCCCAGGGCGGCACTGCGGTCGGCACCGGATTGAACTCGCCCCACGGTTTTGGCGAAGCGATCGCGGCTGAACTGGCCGCCCTCTCCGGCCTGCCGTTCGTTACGGCCCCCAATAAATTTGCCGCCCTGGCCGGCCACGAGCCGCTGGTCACTCTTTCCGGCGCCCTGAAGACCCTTGCCGTGACCTTGATGAAAATCGCCAACGACTTGCGCCTGCTGGGCTCCGGGCCGCGAGCAGGGTTGGCCGAAGTGAAACTGCCGGCCAATGAGCCCGGTAGCTCGATCATGCCCGGCAAGGTCAACCCGACTCAGTGCGAAGCCCTGTCGATGCTGGCCTGTCAGGTATTGGGCAATGACGTTGCCATCGGTTTTGCCGCCAGTCAGGGCCATCTGCAATTAAACGTGTTCAAACCGGTGATCATCCATAACCTGCTGCAATCGATCCGCTTACTGGGCGATGGCTGCAGTAACTTCCAGCAGCATTGCATCGCCGGGCTGGAACCGGATGTCGAGAAAATGGCCGAGCACCTGGAACAAGGCTTGATGCTGGTGACGGCGCTGAACCCGCATATCGGCTACGACAAGTCGGCGGAGATTGCCAAGAAGGCTTACAGCGAGGGGCTGACCCTGCGTGAGGCGGCGTTGCAGCTGGGCTATCTGACAAATGAAGAGTTTGATGCGTGGGTGAGGCCGGAGGATATGTTGGAGGCTGGCAAGCAGGGGTGAATCGCCACCACCCCTGATCGTTCCCACGCTCTGCGTGGGAATGCCTCAATTGACGCTCTGCGTCCGCTTTTGGGACGCAGAGCGTCCCTGGCTGCATTCCCACGCGGAGCGTGGGAACGATCATCGCAATCTAACTGGCCGCCATCCGCACCCGCCGTGCCCTGAGCCCCGCCATCAACGATGGCCCCAACGCCACCAGCACCGACCCCAATACCACCAGCACCGCCCCGCCATAACCCAGGCCGTTGATCTGCTCGGCATGCACATACTCAGGCCATAACCACGCGGCCACGGCCACAGCAGCAAAGGTCACCAGCGGCGTGATCGCGAGCGTCGCGCTGACCCGCGAAGCTTCCCAATGGGCCAGGGCTTCGGCGAAGGCGCCATAAGCGATCAGGGTGTTCAAACAGCACGCCAGCAGCAGCCAGCCTTGCAACGGACTCAATTGCAGCGCTTCCAGCGGGTGCACCCATGGCGTCAGCAACAGCGCACAAAACAGGTAAATCACCATCATCACCTGCAACGAATTCCATACTGTGAGCAACTGCTTCTGGCCCAAGGCATAGAAGGTCCAGACCGTGGACGCCAACAGCACCATCAACACGCCGGCGGTGTAATCGGTCAGGGAGGTGAGCAGTTCACTCAAGCGCTGATTGAAGAACAGTGCAAAGCCGATCAGCAGCACCAACAGGCCAATCCCCTGCCCCACGCTGAACCGTTCCTTGAACACGAACAGACTGGCGATCAGCAACATGATCGGGCCCATCTGCACCACCAGTTGCGCGGTGCCGGGGCTGAGCAGGTTCAGCCCCATCAGGTACAACACGTAGTTGCCGACCAGTCCGAGTACTGCCATCAACACCAGCCAGCCACCGCGCGGGCCGAGGACTTTGCGACTCGGCAGGCGTTTGGTCGCCGCCAGATAAATGAACAGACAACCGCCGGACACCAGCAGCCGAAACCAGGTCACGGTCACCGGGTCCATCACCAGCAGCACTTGCTTGAGCTTGATCGGCAGGATTCCCCACAGCAACGCGGTCAGCAAGGCCAAGCACAGACCATAAACCCAGCGACCTGATGAAATATGCATGCTGACCCCGAAGCCGATTGGCGAAAACGGTCATTCTAGGCTCAGACGGGAGCGCGACACAGGGACAGTTGCCGACGGGCCGCTAATGAAACTGTGCAGGTCGCACCATAAAGTTGACGATATGCCGTCGATCAGGTGGCCAGGCGTGGCAAGTGGTTCATGCATAAGCTCATTGAAACCGTCACCCGCAGGAGATCGCCCATGTACGGCATGCGCGCCCAAGACAACGCCCCCGCCACCCACTTTCGTTGTGACCGCTTGTGTCGTGTGAATGGAGAGTTGTATTTCACCACGCGGGAACACACGCTGGAGGGTCCGTTTGAAAACCGGGAAGCAGCGGTGCGTGAGATTCAAGCGTATATCGAGCGGATGCAGTTCTTGTGCATGAGCCGGTAAACCGCGGCGCCTGCATCGCGAGCAGGCTCGCTCCCACAGTGGATCAATGGTGAACACAAGATTGGTGAACACCAGTGATCAATGTGGGAGCGAGCCTGCTCGCGATAGCGGTCAGCCAGACAACACGAATTCGCAGATTTAACGCACCGCCTCAAACAACCCCGTAGCCCCCATCCCGCCCCCCACGCACATGGTGACGATGCCGTAGCGCAGGTTACGCCGCTGCAATTCACGAACGATGTGCCCGACCTGACGCGAGCCGGTCATGCCGAACGGATGGCCGATGGCAATCGAACCGCCGTTGACGTTGTATTTGTCGTTGTCGATTTCCAACCGATTGCGGCTGTACAGGCATTGCGAGGCGAACGCTTCGTTGAGTTCCCACAGATCAATGTCGGCAACCTGCAATCCCTTCGCCTTGAGCAACTTCGGCACCGAAAACACCGGGCCGATGCCCATTTCGTCTGGCTGACACCCGGCCACGGCAAAACCGCGGAAGAAGGCTTTGGGCTTGAGCCCCAGCGCCAGGGCTTTTTCCAGGCTCATCACCAGGGTCATCGAAGCGCCGTCGGACAGTTGCGACGAGTTGCCAGCGGTCACCGAGCCGTCCTCGGCAAACACCGGTTTCAACCCGGCCAGGCTTTGCAGCGTGGTGTCCGGGCGGTTGCAGTCATCGTGATCGACGATGCCGTCGAGAATCTGCACTTGACCGGTGGCCTTGTCTTCAACGCGATATTTCACCGCCATCGGCACGATTTCATCGTTGAACAACCCGGCGGCCTGCGCCAGGGCGGTACGTTGCTGGCTTTGCAGGGCGTACACATCCTGGTCCTGGCGACTGACGTCGTAACGACGCGCGACGATCTCGGCGGTCTGGCCCATGGGGAAATAGATGCCCGGCACCTGCTCTTTCAGCAGCGGGTTGATCAGGTTGTCGGTGTTGACGCTTTTCATGGTCAGGCTGATCGACTCGACGCCACCCGCGACAATGATGTCGCTGCAGCCCGAAGCGATCTGATTGGCGGCAATGGCGATGGCCTGCAAGCCCGATGAACAGAAGCGGTTAAGGGTCATGCCACCGGTGCCGATGCCCAGGTGCGATAGCACCGCGACGTTACGGCCGATATTGAAGCCCTGGGCTCCTTCATTGGAGCCGGCGCCGACGATGCAATCCTCGACGCTGGCCGGGTCGACGTCATTGCGCGTGAGCAGCGCATTGACACAGTGGGCCGCCATGTCGTCCGGGCGGGTCATGTTGAACTTGCCGCGAAAGGATTTGGCCAGGCCGGTCCGTACGCTGTCGACGATCACCACTTCACGCATGGCATACACCTCATTGTTGTTGTCAGTCAGGAGTTGGACCGAGCATAAGTCCACCCTATGACTGACCGCGACAATCATTCACCCCGCGTATGCGTAGCCATCGGTTCAGCGCTTGCGTTTTCGCAGTTTCTTCTCGCGTTTGTCGGACTTTTCGAAGGCCTCTTCCAGTGCCTGGTTAAGGGTGCGCAGGACCTTGACCCGCGCCCAGCGCTTGTCATTGGCTTCCACCAGGGTCCACGGTGATACCTCGGTGCTGGTGCGATCGACCATGTCGCCGACAGCGGTGCGGTAATCGTCCCACTTGTCGCGATTGCGCCAGTCGTCTTCGGTGATCTTGAAACGCTTGAAGGGGATTTCTTCACGCTCCTGGAAGCGTTCCAGTTGGGTCTGTTTGTCGATGGCCAGCCAGAACTTGACCACGATCACCCCGGCATCGGCGATCTGCTCTTCGAAGTCGTTGATCTCGCCATAGGCGCGCATCCAGTCCGCCTTGCTGCAAAAGCCTTCGATGCGCTCCACCAGCACCCGGCCATACCAGGAACGGTCGAACACAGTGAATTTGCCCCGCGCCGGGATATGCCGCCAGAACCGCCAGAGATACGGCTGGGCCCGTTCTTCCTCGGTAGGCGCGGCGATCGGCACGATGTCGTACTGGCGCGGGTCGAGCGCTGCGGCCACCCGACGAATTGCCCCGCCCTTGCCTGCCGCGTCATTGCCTTCGAACAATGCAATCAACGCGTGGCGACGCATGCGCTTGTCGCGCATCAACCCGGAAAACCGTGCCTGTTCGGTAATCAGTTGTTCTTCGTAATCGTCCTTGTCCAGGCTCAGCGTCATGTCCAGGCTGTCGAGCAAATTCACCTGATCGACGCTGGGGAACAAGGGCGCGGCGCTGACTTTGTCCGGGTGAATCCTGGGTCTTTTCAGCGCACTTTGCAGGCCATCGAGCAGAATCTTGCCGACCGCCAGGCTTCTATAATTCGCGTCCACGCCTGCAATCACATGCCACGGCGCATAGTCGCGGCTGGTGCGGCGCAGCACCCGTTCGCCGTATTTGACGAATTTGTCGTAGGTCTGCGATTGCTGCCAGTCCAGCGGGCTGATGCGCCAACTGTGCAACGGGTCATCGGCCAGCGCCTTGAGCCGCGCTTTCATTTGTTTTTTGGAGAGGTGAAACCAGAACTTGAAGATCAGCGCGCCTTCGTCGCACAGCATCTTCTCTAGCCGCTCGGCCCCGTTGATGCTTTGATCGAGTCGCGGATCCTTGAACAAGCCATGAACCCGTCCTTGCAGCATCTGGCTGTACCAGTTGCCGAAGAAAATCCCCATGCGACCCTTGGCCGGGAGCATCCGCCAGTAGCGCCAGGCCGGCGGTCGCGCCAGTTCTTCGTCGGTCTGCTGGTCGAAGGTGCGAACCTCGATCGAGCGCGGGTCCATCCATTCATTGAGCAACTTGACGGTCTCGCCCTTGCCGGCCCCTTCAATGCCGTTGATCAAAATGATCACTGGAAAGCGCTGTTGCTGGCGAAGTTCGAACTGCGCTTCGAGCAAAGCTTCACGCAGGGCCGGCACTTCGGCGTCATAGGTTTCTTTGTCGATGGTATGACCGATTTCGGCAGATTCGAACATGGAGCAGCTCCTTCCAGGATTGAGCAAGACTAGCGGATTGGGCAGGTAGTCATCAGAGAAATTCCCAGGGGCGCTTTTTGTGGCGAGGGGGCTTGCCCCCGTTGGGTCGCGAAGCGGCCCTAAAATCAGGCGACGCGGTTTGTCAGGTAAATCGGGGTTGCTGATTTCACGACTGCTTCGCAGCCGAACGGGGGCAAGCCCCCTCGCCACAAAAGTCTGACGGCAAATTTTCGTTGCCCTATCGTCCTTGCGTCTTGCCATGGATCAAGCACCCCGCTGGCGATCAGCTAGAATGGCCACCTTGTCGTTGCCGAGCCTGCCATGAAACCTGTATTGCCCCACGCCCAGCTCGACTGGGACGACCAAGGTCGCCCGCGTTCGCGGGTATTCGATGATGTGTATTTTTCCGACCAGTCGGGCCTTGAAGAAACCCGCTACGTGTTTCTGCAGCAAAACGATTTGCACGAGCGTTTCGCCGCATTGCCGGCAAGCGGTCGATTGGTGATTGGCGAAACCGGGTTCGGTACCGGGCTGAATTTTCTCTGTGCCTGGCAGTTATTCGAACAGCACGCGGTGGCCGGTGCGCGACTGCATTTTGTCAGCGTCGAAAAGTACCCGCTGAGCGCTCCCGACCTGCAACGGGCCCTGGCCCTATGGCCGGAACTCAAGCCGTTTGCCGATCAATTGCTGGCGCAATACGTCGCGATCCATCAAGGCTTTCAGCGCCTGGTCCTGGACAACGGCCGCGTCACCCTGACCTTGCTGGTCGGCGATGCACTTGAGCAGTTGCCGCAACTGGATGCGCAAATCGACGCCTGGTTTCTCGACGGTTTCGCCCCGGCGAAAAACCCCGACATGTGGACCGCCGAATTGTTTGCCGAACTGGCGCGCCTGGCGGCACCCGGCTCGACCATCAGCACCTTTACCAGCACCGGCTGGGTGCGCCGTTTGCTGAACGCGGCGGGTTTCAAGATGAAGCGCACGCCGGGCATCGGCCATAAATGGGAAATTCTGCGGGGCACCTTCCTCGGTTGGCCCGAAGAGGCCGCTAAACCAGCCTCGGCAAAACCATGGTTCGCTCGTCCACAGCCGCTGACCGGCGAACGCCGCGCCCTGGTGATCGGTGCCGGGCTGGCCGGTTGCGCCAGTGCCGCCAGCCTGGCCGCGCGGGGTTGGCAAGTGAGCCTGCTGGACCGCCACGAAGCACTGGCGCAGGAAGCCTCGGGCAATCCTCAGGGCGTGCTGTACCTCAAGCTTTCTGCTCACGGCACGGCGTTGTCGCAATTGATCGTCAGCGGTTTTGGCTACACCCGCCGTCTGCTGGAACAGCTGCAGCGTGGCGTCGACTGGGACGATTGCGGAGTCTTGCAACTGGCCTTCAATGCCAAGGAAGCCGAGCGTCAGGCGCAATTGGCAACGGCCTTTTCACCGAGCCTGGTGCACCTGCTCGATCAACCCCAGGCCCAGGCCCGAGCCGGCATCGAATTGGCGCACGGCGGCTTGTTCTACCCTGAAGGCGGCTGGGTTCATCCGCCTGCGTTGTGTCAGTGGCAGGCGTCTTCCAAGAACATCCAGTGGCTACCCCATCGCGAGGTGCTGGAACTGCGCAAGGTCGATGATCAGTGGCAGGCCTGGGACGGCGATGCACTGCTGGCCAGCGCGCCGGTGGTGATTCTGGCCGGCGCCGCCGAGATCAAGCGTTTTCCCCACAGCGCCGACCTGCCCCTCAAACGCATTCGCGGCCAGATCACCCGACTGGCGCAAACCCCTGAAAGCCAGAGCCTGGCGACCGTCGTCTGCGCCGAAGGCTATGTGGCGCCCCCACGCCTGGGTGAACACACACTCGGCGCCAGCTTCGATTTCAAAAGCGATGAGCTGACCCCGACCGTCGCCGAACACCTCGGCAACTTGGCGTTGCTCGAGGAAATCTCCACTGATCTGGTCACCCGTCTGCATGTTCCAGATCTGGACCCGCAGCAGCTTGAAGGGCGCGCGGCATTCCGCTGTACCAGCCCCGACTACCTGCCGATCGTCGGACCGTTGGCCAACCAGGCCGCCTTCGCCGAGGCCTATGCCGCACTGAGCAAAGATGCCCGGCAAGTGCCCGATGTTCTCTGCCCATGGCTCGAGGGGTTTTACGTCAACAGCGGTCACGGCTCTCGCGGTTTGATCACCGCGCCGTTGTCTGGCGAGCTGTTGGCGGCATGGCTTGAAAACGAGCCGTTGCCCTTGCCCAGAACCGTGGCCGAGGCCTGCCATCCCAATCGTTTTGCCTTGCGCCAATTGATCCGCGGAAAAGCCTGACCCACAGCCTTATAACTTATCGGTCTAAAACTCCAGGGATTCACGTGGGTCAGTTTCTGAGTACCCGCCGTTTTTGGCGGGTATTGATTGACCCTCCCCAACGGAAAAACCGGTAAGGACTTATGTGCGGATTAGCTGGAGAATTACGTTTCGACCATCAACCTGCGGACCTCGCAGCCATTGAACGAATCACCCATCACCTGGCCCCTCGTGGCCCTGATGCGTGGGGCTTCCACAGCCAGGGGCCGATTGCCCTGGGCCACCGGCGCCTGAAAATCATGGACCTGTCGGACGGCTCGGCACAGCCGATGATCGACAACCAACTGGGGCTGTCCCTGGCCTTCAACGGCGCGATCTACAACTTCCCGGAACTGCGCACTGAGCTTGAAAGCCTCGGTTACGCCTTCTATTCCGGCGGCGACACCGAAGTGCTGCTCAAGGGTTATCACGCCTGGGGCGAAGCCCTGTTGCCCAAACTCAACGGCATGTTCGCCTTCGCCATTTGGGAGCGCGACACCAAGCGTCTGTTCATCGCCCGCGACCGTCTCGGCGTGAAGCCGTTGTATCTCTCGCGCACCGGGCAACGCCTGCGCTTTGCCTCGGCCCTGCCGGCCTTGCTCAAGGGCGGCGACATCAATCCGATCCTCGACCCGGTGGCGCTCAATCATTATCTGAACTTCCATGCAGTGGTCCCGGCCCCGCGCACCTTGCTGGCGGGCATCGAGAAACTGCCCCCGGCGAGCTGGATGCGCATCGACGCGGACGGCACCACCGAGCAGAAAACCTGGTGGACCCTGCCCTACGGTCCAAATGCCGACGAACTGAACCTGACCCTCGAAGACTGGCGCGACCGCGTGCTCGACAGCACCCGTGATGCAGTGGCGATCCGTCAACGGGCGGCGGTGGATGTCGGCGTGCTGCTTTCCGGCGGCGTCGATTCGAGTCTGTTGGTAGGCCTGTTGCGCGAAGTCGGGGTCGAAAATTTGTCGACCTTTTCCATCGGTTTCCAGGATGCCGGCGGCGAGCGTGGTGACGAGTTCCAGTATTCGGACCTGATTGCCAAGCACTATGGCACGCAACACCATCAACTGCGCATCGACGAAAAAGAGATCATCGAGCAACTGCCCGCGGCGTTCCGCGCCATGAGCGAGCCGATGGTCAGCCATGACTGCATCGCGTTCTATTTGCTGTCTCGCGAAGTGGCCAAGCACTGCAAGGTGGTGCAAAGCGGCCAAGGCGCGGACGAGTTGTTCGCCGGGTATCACTGGTATCCGCAGGTGGACGGTGCGAGCGATCCATACGCGGCCTATCGCGATGCGTTTTTTGACCGCAGCTACGCCGACTACGCCGCCACGGTGCAGCCGAAATGGCTGACGGCCAACGACGCGGCCGGCGACTTCGTGAAGGAACATTTCGCCCGGCCCGGTGCCGATGCAGCCGTGGACAAAGCCCTGCGTCTGGACAGCACCGTGATGCTGGTGGATGACCCGGTCAAACGCGTCGACAACATGACCATGGCCTGGGGCCTGGAAGCGCGTACGCCCTTTCTCGACTATCGCCTGGTGGAATTGTCGGCGCGGGTGCCGGGCAAATTCAAGCTGCCGGATGGCGGTAAGCAAGTCTTGAAAGAAGCGGCGCGGCTGGTCATTCCGAGTGAAGTGATCGACCGCAAAAAGGGTTACTTCCCGGTCCCTGGCCTCAAGCATTTGCAGGGCGACACGCTGAACTGGGTGCGTGAACTGCTGCTCGATCCGAGTCAGGATCGTGGTCTGTTCAACCCCGCCATGCTCGACCGCCTGCTGACCGATCCACAAGGTCAACTGACCCCGTTGCGCGGCTCCAAGCTGTGGCAATTGGCAGCCCTGAACCTGTGGCTCAGTGAACAAGGAATCTGATCGATGAAACCTCACGCCACGGCTTATAGCCAACGCTTGTTGCGCGGTCAGACGCCCTCTTATGAACGCCTGCAGGCGCGCCTGGCCGAAGACGGCAGTGAATTGGGCGCCGCGCCAATCGCGGTGCATTGCGGTTGGGGCCGGTTGCTGATCGGCCATACCTTTCCCGATGCGGCGAGCCTTGCCCAAGAGTTGCTCAATGAGCAGCCCGGTGAGCGGGACATCGCCTTGTACGTTGCCGCGCCCCAGCAAGTGTTGGGGCTGGAGCCGGCGCAACTGTTTCTTGACCCCTCCGACACCTTGCGCCTGTGGTTCAGCGATTACCGTCAGGCTACCCGGGTGTTTCGCGGCTTTCGCATCCGCCGGGCGCAAAGCGAGACGGACTGGCAGGCTGTCAATCAGCTGTATCAGGCACGCGGCATGCTGCCCATTGATGCGAATTTGCTGACGCCTCATCCCCAGGGCGGCCCGGTTTACTGGCTGGCCGAAGATGAGGACAGCGGCACCATCATCGGCAGCGTCATGGGCCTGAATCATCACAAGGCGTTCAACGATCCGGAAAACGGCAGCAGCCTGTGGTGCCTGGCGGTCGATCCGCAATGTTCCCGCCCAGGCGTCGGTGAAGTGCTGGTGCGGCACTTGATCGAACACTTCATGAGCCGTGGTCTGAGTTACCTGGACCTGTCGGTGCTGCACAACAACCGTCAGGCGAAAAGTCTTTACGCCAAGCTCGGTTTTCGCAATTTGTCGACCTTCGCCATCAAGCGCAAAAACGGCATCAACCAGCCGTTGTTTCTCGGCCCAGGCCCCGAAGCCGAGTTCAATCCGTATGCGCGGATCATCGTCGAAGAGGCTCATCGGCGCGGCATTGATGTGCAGGTGGATGACGCGCAAGCGGGTCTGTTTACCTTGATTCACGGCAGTCGTCGGGTGCGTTGTCGCGAATCCTTGAGCGATCTGACCAGCGCCATCAGCATGACGTTGTGTCAGGACAAAAGCCTGACCCACAAGGTGCTGAAAAACGCCGGTCTTAAACTGCCCGCCCAACAACTGGCGGGGAGCGCGGACGACAACCTGGCGTTTCTCGACGAGCATCAACGGGTGGTGGTCAAACCGCTGGACGGTGAGCAAGGCCAAGGGGTGGCGGTGGACTTATGCAGCATCGAAGAGGTCCAGCAAGCCATCGAAAACGCCCGCACCTTCGACAGTCGAGTGCTGCTGGAAAGCTTCCATGAAGGCCTCGACTTACGGATTCTGGTGATCGGTTTCGAAGTGGTCGCCGCCGCCATTCGCCGGCCGGCGGAAGTGGTGGGCGATGGTCAGCATTCCATCGGTGCGCTGATCGAGGCCCAGAGTCGTCGCCGTCAGGCGGCAACCAGCGGTGAAAGCAAAATCCCGCTGGACCATGAGACCCAGCGCACCTTGCAGGGTGCAGGTTATAACTACAGCAGCATTCTGCCAGCCGGTGAGCATCTGTTTGTGCGGCGCACGGCGAATCTTCATACCGGCGGCATTCTTGAGGACGTCACCGCGATTCTGCATCCGACCTTGGTAGATGCGGCAGTGCGCGCGGCGCGGGCGCTGGATATTCCAATGGTCGGGCTCGACCTGATGGTGCCGGCCGCCGACCAGCCGGAGTATGTGTTTATCGAAGCCAATGAACGCGCCGGGCTGGCCAACCATGAACCGCAGCCGACGGCCGAGCGGTTTGTGGATTTGTTGTTTCCGCATAGTCAGCCGGCGGTCTGACATTGATGTGTCGCCTGTTGAATCGCCATCGCGAGCAGGCTCGCTCCCACATTTGACCGCATTCCCCTGTGGGAGCGAGCCTGCTCGCGATGGGGCCCTGACGGATCACACTTTCCATGATCGTTCCCACGCTCTGCGTGGGAATGACTCCTCGTACGCTCCGCGTCCACTTGGGACGCAGAGCGTCCCTGGCTGCATTCCCACGCAGAGCATGGGAACGATCAGCTCTCAACCCATCAGGAGTTTCCATGACCCGCAAAATTCCCGAGCCGGACCTCAATTACCTGCAAAAAGTCCTGCTGGAAATGCTCGCCATTCCCAGCCCCACCGGGTTCACCGACACCATCGTGCGTTACGTTGCCGAACGTCTCGAAGAGTTGGGCATTCCCTTTGAGATGACCCGTCGCGGCACCATCCGCGCCACCCTCAAGGGCAAGCAGAACAGCCCGGACCGCGCCGTCTCCGCCCACCTGGACACCATTGGCGCAGCGGTTCGCGCGATCAAGGACAACGGTCGCCTGACTCTGGCGCCGGTCGGTTGCTGGTCCAGCCGTTTTGCCGAAGGCAGCCGCGTCAGTCTGTTCACCGACAACGGCGTGATTCGCGGCAGCGTGTTGCCGCTGATGGCTTCCGGGCACGCGTTCAATACTGCCGTGGATGAAATGCCGATCAGCTGGGATCACATCGAATTGCGCCTAGACGCCTACTGCGCCACCCGCGCCGATTGCGATTCGCTGGGGATCAGCGTCGGCGATTTCGTCGCCTTCGACCCGTTGCCGGAGTTCACCGAAAGCGGCCACATCAGCGCCCGTCACCTCGACGACAAGGCCGGCGTTGCGGCACTGCTGGCGGCGCTGAAAGCCATTGTCGACAGTGGCGAAGAACTGATGATCGACTGCCATCCACTGTTCACCATCACCGAAGAAACCGGCAGCGGTGCAGCGGCGGCCCTGCCTTGGGACGTCAGCGAATTCGTCGGCATCGACATCGCGCCGGTCGCGCCCGGCCAGCATTCCAGCGAACACGCGGTGAGTGTGGCGATGCAGGATTCCGGCGGGCCTTATGACTACCACCTGTCGCGCCACTTGTTGCGGCTTGCCAGCGATAACGAACTGCCGGCGCGTCGCGACCTGTTCCGCTATTACTTCAGTGATGCTCACTCCGCCGTTACGGCCGGCCACGACATTCGCACCGCCCTGCTCGCCTTCGGCTGCGATGCCACCCACGGCTATGAACGCACCCACATCGACAGCCTCGCCGCCCTCAGTCGCCTGCTCGGCGCCTACATCCTCAGCCCGCCGGTGTTCGCCAGCGATGCACAACCGGCCAAGGGCTCCCTGGACCGCTTCAGTCACCAGATAGAACACGAAACGCAGATGGAAAGTGACACGCGGGTGCCGTCGGTGGATAGCTTGATTGGGCAGCGTTCGGATAACTGATCCTGACGATCGTTCCCACGCTCCGCGTGGGAATGCAGCCCGGGACGCTCCGCGTCCCTTTCGAGAGCTGGAACGCGGAGCGTCCCCTGAGGCGTTCCCACGCAGAGCGTGGGAACGATCAAGATCAAAAGATCGCAGCCTTCGGCAGCTCCTACTGGTGATGCGTTCATAACCGCCGTAGCATCGCGCCATTGTTTAGCCGAGGTGCCTTATGCTGATCCCCCACGACCAACTTGAAGTCGACACGCTGACCCGCCTGATCGAGGATTTCGTGACCCGCGACGGCACGGACAATGGCGATGACACACCGCTGGAAACCCGCGTGCTGCGTGTTCGTCAGGCATTGACCAAGGGCCAGGCGCTGATCGTCTTCGATCCGGAAAGCGAGCAATGCCAGTTGATGCTCAAGCACGACGTGCCCAAGCACCTGTTCGACTGAGGCCCTTATCGGGCTTTGGCTTTGGCCTGTTTGATCTGGATGCGCTCATAGACTTCGGCGCGATGTACGTTGACCTGTTGCGGCGCTTCAACACCGAAGCGCACGCTGCTTCCGTTGACGGCGAGAACCCGCACGGAAATGTTGTCACCAATGGAAATCAACTCGCCCACAACGCGACTGAGTACAAGCATGGCATTCATCCTTCAGGGTTACCGGCCCTTGAAGATGCCCGGCGCGTAGCGGGTCTTCAATGCAACGGCAGCAAAACAGTCTTGCCCTACAGCCAAGGAGGCTTCGCCCTGACGGACGCGTCCGACAAACCGGTTAAATGAAGGAGCGATCCTTCAGGAAGCGGAAAAGCGCGGGCCAAACAGGATGACGCTGGCCCCGATCACACACAGCGCCACGCCAATCCAGTCCGAGCCCAGCGGACGAATCCGCTCGACCACCGCCAGCCAACCGATCGACGCAATGATGTAGATGCCACCGTAGGCGGCATAGGCGCGGCCGGCGTAGCTCGCTTCGACCCGGGTCAGCAGTACCGCGAACAAGATCAGGCTGAGCAACGCCGGGATGATCCACCAAGCGCTTTTACCTTGGCGCAACCACATCCAGAAGGCGAAGCAGCCAGCGATTTCAAACAGCGCGGCGAGGAAAAACCACAGGTAATTGAGCATGCAGATGTCTCGTGAGGATGACCGGTTGCGGCCACCCTAACGACGGTCTTGCGCACGGGCAAGTTCAGCCTGCGGATTGTTTGGCCTTGGCGCGCATTTTGTCGGCCATCACGGTCATTTCGTTGTAGAGCAACTGCGGATCTTTCTGTTTGATCGCCCAGGCCATGCGGCCCTGTTCGTGAGGCAGAATCAGGAATTCGCCAGCGGCGACCTGCTGATAGATGTAATCGGCAATGTCGGCAGCGGTGATCGGCGAGCTTTCCAGCAACTTGCCGACCTGGGCTTTCATGGCCGGAGTCGGGCCGCGGAAAGAATCCAGCAAGTTGGTCTGAAAGAACGACGGGCAGACCACATGCACGCTGACTTCCTCGTGGGCCAGTTCGATCAACAGACTTTCGGACAAAGCCACCACACCCGCCTTGGCCACGTTGTAGTTGCTCATGGCCGGACCTTGCATCAGTGCGGCCATCGAGGCGATGTTGATGATCTTGCCTTTGCTTTTCTCCAGTAGCGGCAGGAAGGCCTTGCAGCCCTTGACCACACCCATCAGGTTGATCGCGATCTGCCAGTCCCAGTCTTCCAGCGACAATTCACTGAAGAACCCGCCCGAGGCCACGCCGGCGTTGTTAACGATGACGTCGATGCCGCCGAACTTCTCTTCACAGGCTTGGGCGAACGCCGTTAGTTGGCTGTAGTCACGCACATCACAACGCTGAATGAAACCATCACCGCCGGCTTCGCGAACCAGCTTCAGGGTTTCTTGCAGGCCGGGTTCACTGACATCCGACAAGGCCAGCTGCCAGCCTTCACGCGCCCAGCGCAGCGCGATTTCGCGACCCAGGCCTGAGCCCGCGCCAGTGATCATCATGCGATTTTGCATAGCAAACAGCCTTGTTGTTCCGGGGAAGATGCACCGAGTGTAGCGAAGGATAATGCGCGACCCACGCTCCATCAGATTGCTGAATGGCCAGCAATGAACCACGGCGCGGTCCGGTTGTTTCAACTTTGAGACGCAGTAAAAGAAATAAACGTGCTTTCCAAATACATTAAAAAAACCTGGAATTTTTCTTCATATCCATGAGTCGGATTTTGTAAGCAGCTAGGATTAATACAAGTCCAGCTGATGGCTAAAAGCTAAAACGCTAGGTCAACCACAACGCTTCCAACAAGGAAACAGACATGGGCACAATTCTTATCGTTATTCTTATCCTGTTGTTGATAGGTGGCTTGCCGGTCTTCCCACACTCCAGAAGTTGGGGTTACGGCCCGTCAGGTATCATCGGCGTGGTGTTGGTGGTGCTATTGATCCTGCTGCTACTCGGCAAGATATAAAGGTTTGCCGGCAAAAAAAAGAGGCCCTGCGAAGGGCCTCTTTTCTATTGCGCCAACACTTAGTCTGGCTTGCCGTCAACCACACCGGCGGTGTTATCGATCAGGCTTTTGGTGGCCGTTTGAATGAACGACTCGAGCTTCTGCTTGAGCGCCGCTTCATCAGCCGATGCCGGGATCACTTCACCTTTCGGATTGGCGCCCAGTTCGTATTGATACAACTTCGGCGGCATCTCTTTGGGCAGTACCAGCACGCGATCCCCGGTAAGCAATGCGACCGTCTGATCGCTGCCCGACGGCTTGATCATGCCAAAACCCTTGTCGCCTTCCGGCAGGTTCAGCAAGTCGCGACCCCAGCATTGTTGAATCACCTCTCCACCAATACGGCCCATGATGGTCGGCACGATGTCGATCTGGGTGCCGACGGTATGGTCGACCTGGCCGAATTTTTCCTGGACGCCCGGCCCGATCAGCAGCATCGGCACGTTGAAACGACCCAGGTCCATTTCAGTGATCTGCTGTTCGTTGCCAAAACCGTGGTCGCCGACCACCACAAACAGGGTTTCCTTGAAATACGGCTCTTTGCGGGCCTGTTCGAAGAATTGACCCAACGCCCAGTCGGAATAGCGCATGGCGGTCAAGTGTTCGTTGAGGTTGCCGCGATCGGTCACAGGCTTCACCGGCAATGGCGTCGGCAAAGCGTACGGCGTGTGGTTGGACAGCGTTTGCAGCAAGGCATAGAACGGCTTCTTGTCCTTGCCATCGCGAGCCTTCAATTCTTCCAGGCCACGGTTGAACATGTCCTGGTCAGACACGCCCCAGGTCGGATCGGAGAACACCGGGTTGACGAAGTCATTACGCCCGATGAAGTTGGTCATGCCCTGGTTGCTGAAGAAGCCCGACTGGTTGTCCCAGGCGAAGTCGCCGTTATAGACGTACACATCGTCGTAGTCACGGGCACTGAGCAACTGCGGCAGGCCGGACAGTTTGTGGCTGCCTTCAGGCGTCTGCATCAGGTATTCGAAACCCGGCAAGTTCGGGAAGCAGGCCATGGTGGCGAACATGCCCTGGTGGGTATGGGTGCCGTTGGAGAAGAAACGATCGAACAACAGGCCCTCTTTCGACAGTTTGTCGAAGTACGGCGTGATTTCACCCGGACGACCCAGAGCGCCCACCGAGTGACCGGCGAAGCTTTCCATCAGGATCACCACGACGTTCTTGATCGGCAGTGTCTTGTTGCCGTCGGGGCTGAAATTGCGACGCACCGCGGCGGTCTCGGGATCGACCAGCTTGTCACTCGGGGTCAACAACAAATCGCGCACGGTCTGCTGGGCCAGGGGCTGTGGCAGTGTGGCTTTCCAGACATTGTCGCGATGTTCGGACAGCCGGCTCTTGGCCGCTGCGATCAACGACAGCGTGCCGTTGAGGCCCAACTGATTGGCGAAGTTGGAGTCGGTGGTGTAAACGTCACCCCAACGTAGCGGCGGGCCTTGACGCAACGTACCGCGAGCCGCGACCACGCAGACCAGCAGGCAGACCACGAACACCACGCCACGCGCATACCACGGAGCGACCTGCCGCGTACTGATGCTGCCACCGCTGAACGGCCCGCGAGGACGCGTGGCGCGGTCGGCGCCCTTGAATGCAAGCGTCAGAATCAACGTGCCCACGGCCCAGGCCAGCAGGTAGCGAACCACCGGAAAACCGTACCAGAGCATGCTCATCACGGTTTTCGGGTCTTCTTTCACGTACTGGAAGACCAGACCGTTGAGGCGCTGGTGGAACTCGCGGTAAAAGTCCATTTCCATCAGGCCGAGGAACAGCGCGATGCTCGAGACAACGGTCAGCCACAACCGGAAGAACCCGCGAGCGGCCATCGCCCTGGCACTGAACAGGGCCAGCAGCAGCGGAATGCTGAGGTAAACCACCAGGCGCAAGTCGAAACGCAGGCCGTTGGCGAACGCTTCCAGAAAGGTCGAGGCCGGTGTGTCGAGGATCATCGAGCTGTTGTAGACCAGCAGCGCCACGCGCAGCAGGCTGAACATGACCATCATGACCAAGGCACACAATAGCGTGTAGGCCAGATGCGATTTGACGGTCGGTTGCAGCAGGCGACTAGAAGCTCGCTGCTGACTCAGGGCGTCCGGGTTTGCCATGTCGTTTTAGGACCCATTGGAAGTTGAAGTTTCAAAAATACAGCGGCGCCTTGCCTGATGCTGGTCGGTCAAGAAGCGAAAACCGTGGGAGCGGGCTTATGTGGCGAGAGGGCTTGCCCCCGTTCGAGTGCGCAGCGCTCGCAAATTTTTGGGTCCGCTGCGCGGCCCAACGGGGGCAAGCCCCCTCGCCACAAACCCGCTCCCACATGGATTGCGTTTAACTGACCGGCATCAGCTGTCTCGCCCTCTGTTGGCCATCCTCGGCCCCGGGGCTTGCGCGGTGCGCAAATGTTGCACGATCAACCGCGGCATTACCATTGATTACTGACCCGCAGGCCCGACTGTCGCGTGTAGCGTTGTGGGACAAGACGTGGTGCAAAGTTGCGGGCTGACTCATTGGGACGCGAGTGAATTGTCTTGGAGGCTTTGTGAAAATTTCGTTCAACGCATATCCAGAAACAAAATAAAGCCCCGTCCCTTGGTAAAAACACGAACGCCCCGATCAAATCGGGGCGTTGTTGAACGGGCATTATCAAAAGTATACGCGGTTACTTCTCGGCGCGTTCTTTCAGGGCTTTGAGGGTGTTGAACGGCGCATCGACCACAAACTTGTTGGCCAACCACGACGGCACGCTGCCGCCGGGTTCGGTATGGGCCTGATAAGTCACTTCGACTTGATCGCCCTTAGGCACGAGCTTCCAGAAACCTTTGACCTGGGCCACCCGTACAAATCCTTTTTCTTCCGGGACGTACTTGGGCTGCCCTTCCAACTCGCGGGTCAGGCTGCCATCGGCGCCTTCAACAGTGGTGACATGCAATACGGAGTCGCGAGGAGTGACCGGCCAAGGGGTATTGAATTGGGTGTAGGTCCAGCTCTGGTTACCTTCATGTTTGAGCAACTTCTGAGTCTTGCACTCGTGAATCCATGCACAGGCACCCGGCACGTCTTCCTGCAATGCACGCAGTTTGGCCATGGTGGTCTTCATGACGGTCACGCCACGGTAAGCCTTGTATTGGGAACCGGCCACTTCACTCAAGGACACCTTGATGCCCTCTTCTTCCTTGGCGGTTTTCCATTCTTCGGCCTGGGCCGTGGAGGCCAGTAAAACCGTCAAACCACACAGCACAGCCATACGATGCAGCGAACCCATAGTCTTATTCCTTATTGTTGAAGTTCCGTTCGTTGAACACATCACGCGGCCGTCATTTGCTCCCACCAGCCCAGCAACTTGATCGCTTCGTCGCTGCTGCTTCCGCAGACCTCGACATCGGCTTCAAATGCCGAACACACCGCAGGACGTTCCGGTTTGCCGAAAATGCTGCACAGGTTACCGGTAGACAGCTGTACGCAACGTTCTCCGGCGGCTTTGCCATTGGGCATTCCGGGAATCGGCGAACTGATGGAAGGGGCAATGCAACAGGCGCCACAGCCTTCACGGCATCTCATGACGACAAGCTCCTCGCGACGGGTAAAGGGACGTGGCACAGAGTAACGGCTAAAACGACTGTTTAAAATTACCTGAGCCCGGGTTTTTTCGTTGAAACGAACGTGACTGACCAGTCTCCGACAAAGCGTCTGGTCCGCGGGTCACGAATGGGAGGGATTTACTGCTTGAACTCGAATTCCAGCGCCGCGCCTTCAACTTCCCGACGCTCTTCATTGCGCAGTTGCAACTGCATTTCGTTGCTGAGCAGACGACCGTTGAGCTGGAACGGGCTGCTCTTGTCACCGAACATTTGAGGCAACAGCGCATCGTGTCGGGGCAAGGTTACCGTGCCGACCGGCTTCAGTTCTTCGACCATGTCCTTGGGCAGGCTCAAGTCGAGATTTGCGGAAGGGAGTTTGGTTTTCACGACTTCACTGGCCGGTTTCGACTTGGAAGCAATGGGGGAACGTTTTTTGACCGCCGCAGCCTTCTTTTTGGCCGGTGCGGCCTTTTTGACCGCTGCCGTTTTTTTCTCGGTGGTGCTGGCTGTCGGTTTTTCCTGAACGGAAGCCGCCATGACGCCTTCCGGGTGACAGGTCATTAACAGGCAGATCAACAACCAGGCGGCAGGATAAATCGGCTTCATGGACCCAACGGCGTGAACGGCAGAAGGCTACATGCTCGCCTGTTGGAGACGACAAGACAAGCGGCCAGTTCAGAACTGCCCGGCCGCTCAAAAACCGCTCGCCGTCTCCTGACAAAGTTGCGTCGCCAGCAAACCCAACGTCATCAACGCACGCTCGGCCTCGCGGTTCCAGGGGATGCCACAGTTCAGGCGAATGCAGTGATTGAACTGCTCGGTGTTACTGAAAATCAACCCCGGCGCAATACTGATGCCCTGCTGCAACGCACGCACATGCAGTTCCTGCGTATTCACCCGCCCCGGCAGGCTCACCCACAGAATAAAACCACCGGTGGGCCGGGTCATTTGCGTCCCTTCAGGGAAGTACTGCTGCACCGCCAGCTGAAAAGCGCTGAGGTTCTTGCGGTACTCCTGACGGATGTAGCGCAAATGCCGGTCGTAACCGCCGTTCTCCAGATAGGCCGCTATGCCCATTTGCGTGACGCTACAGGCTGAATGGGTGCTGAAGGTCTGCAAGCGCTGGATTTCCTGCTGGTACTTGCCGGCAATCATCCAGCCGATGCGCACACCGGGCGACAGGGTTTTGGAGAAACTGGAGCAATAGATCACCCGATCCAGTCGGTCGTAGGCCTTGAGCGATTTGGTGCGACCCTGCTCGAACATCAGTTCGCCGTAAATATCGTCTTCGACGACCTGGATATCGAAATCCGAGGCCAGGCGCAGCAATTGTTTCTGCCGCTCTTCGGGCATGGTGCCGCCCAAGGGATTGCTCAGGCGTGTGGTCAGCACCAGCGCCTTGATCGACCACTGGTTGGCCGCCAATTGCAGGGCTTCGAGGCTCATGCCGGTGGCTGGATCGCTGGGGATCTCGATGACTTTCAGCCCCAGCAGGTCGGCCAGTTGCAGCAAACCGTAATAGGTTGGCGACTCGGCCGCGATCAGATCGCCCGGCCTGGTCAATACGCGCAGAGACATCTGCAACGCATCGACGCAGCCGTGGGTGATTACCACTTCCGACGGGTCGACCACCACGCCGGCGTCGCGCATGCGGATCGCCACTTGCCGACGCAACGGCTCGAAACCGGGGCTGAACATGTAGCTGAACGCCCGCGGGCTATGGAAACGGGTGACTTTGGCCAGTTGCTGATGCAGCGCCCGCACCGGCAGATAGTCAACGCTCGGTACCGCGGCGCCCAACGGGAAGACGCCTTCGCGGCGGGATTCGACCAGGACTTGCTGAATGATGCTGCTGCGCGTGACAAGGCCAGGTCGCTCGACCCGTGCAATGTCCGGGGTTGGCGCCGTGAGCGCAGGCGTCTGGTGCACGTAGTAACCGGATTGCGGCCGGGCACGAATCAGCCCCTGATCTTCAAGGTTGGCGTAGGCCTGCAACACCGTTGCATGGCTGACGTTGAGCTGCGAGCTCATCTTGCGCACCGAAGGCACGCGCTCCCCCGGTTGATAAACACCGCGCCGGATGTCTTCGGCCAGTTGCTGAGCAATACGTTGGTAGAGCAAGAGATTGGTCATGACGCAGCACTCGATTTCACGGGCATTTTATTCTTGTGTGAAACAATACCGGAACAGTTTTGAAGTGTACTGGGACAGTTGTCACAATAGTCGACCGTACAGTGCATTGTCAGCAAAAACTGTACTGTTTTATGGAGAGTATTGCGCTGATTGGCAGGCACAAAAAAACCCGGCACTGCTGACAGGCCGGGTTTTCCAGTAACGCAGCCCTTAGCGGGCGGCGCCGAGCTGGCCTTTTTCGTCGGAGAACACAATTTCCACCCGACGGTTCTGTGCACGACCACGTTCTGAGGCGTTCACGTCCACCGGGTATTCATCGCCGTAGCCTTCGACTTTGATACGTTTGTCGTCGATGCCCAGGTCCATCAGCACGTCAGCCACCGATTGCGCACGGTCGCGGGACAGCTTGAGGTTTTCCTGTTTACCGCCAGTGCTGTCGGTGTAGCCTTCGATCCGCACCACGCGTTTGGGATTGAGCTGCAAGAACTGGACGATCTTCAACACCACACGATTTGCCGAGTTTTTCAGCTCTGCTTCACCGGTATCGAATAGCACATCGCCCAGAGTCATCACCAGACCACGGTCGGTTTGGGTAGTCGCCAACGCCACAATCTGCTCTTCGAGCCACTTGCCCTGTTGCTGCACGCTGAGCAACTTGGACTCACGCAGGGCCAGTTGCAGGCGCTGACGCTCGAGTTCGAGCTTCGCCGCGCGTTCCTCGTTGAGCACTTGATTGGTGTGTTCCCGGGCGATTTCGCTGTAGCGCCGGCTCAGGTAGGCGTAATGCACAACGTCCGAACCGCTGCCCCAGTAGCTGGACAGACGATCGGCGCGGGCCAGCGACTCGCCGGCACGGATCACGTCTTTGGGCGCAATGCGCAGCACGTTGGAGTCTTCCTTGACCTTCTGAAAGTCAGTGCCGGCCTGCTGGATTGCGGCTTCGCTGTGTTGACCAGCGCAACCATAAAGGCTTGCGCAACCGGCCAGGATCAAGCCGCCGAGTGCTTTGGTTTTCAGGCTCATTGGGCATCTCCCAGTTGCTTGCGCAGACGAGTGATGCGGGTATTGAGCACGTTCAACTGCTCCTCACTCTTGAGGGTCAGAACCCGGGCTTCGGCCAGACGCGCGTCCAGCTCGGCCTGCTCGGCCCGCATGCGCGCATTCTTGAAGGACTGGTCGGCCATGTTGCCCTTGGCACGCTTGAACTTGTCTTCAGCCAGTTTCAGCTCCGGCACTTCGTCGGCGGTAGCACCCACGGCCTTGGCTTGTTCGAGGGCCTGTTCGGTCAGGCGTATTTGTTCATTCGGCGCCGGATCGGCTGCACAACCCGCCAGAGCCAGAACGGCCAGGGCAGCGAAAAGAGGTCGAATACTCACTAAAAATCCCTACTGTTTTGGGGTACTGACAGGTTGTGGCTGCGGTTGTGAGAGTTGCGCTTTCCAACGCTCGATATTGCGCAGCAGCGCAGCTTCCGTCAGTCCGGACGCGGGCAATTCTGTCATCTTTTTAGCCAGCTGTCCGCGCAACCAAGGATCGTTGCAGGCAGAGTTATGGGAAACGGCAAGATACAGGCCCGGTTTGTCGATGGGGTGTGGGTGGGCCATCAAGTCATCGGCCATCCCCAGCGTTTGCACCAGGGCCATGCCCGAGTAGCGTCCGGCGAGGACAAATTCCACCTCGTTCAGCAGCAACTTCTGAAAGGCCTGGGTCAGATTGGGCGTGCGAACCAGAGTCAATTGCTGCTCGGCGAAAGTGCCAAATGACGTTGTTACTCGAGCCTTTTCTGACAAGGCGCCGGGATGACCGTGAAGGTCCTGGGCTTCGTTGTAGACCAGTAACGAGTCGTTGCGAGTCCAGACCAGGTAATCGTTCTCCAGCAGCGGTGGATGGATGTAATCCAGATTTTCCAGCTCACTGACCGTCAACGGCGCATCGGCCAGCATGTCCATGCGCCCGCTGCGCACTTCGTCCAGGGCCTGGGAGCGTTTGCCGGCGTAAAGCAGTTCGACCTTGATGCCCAACTCCCCCGCCACTTGCTGCAACAGGTCGGCGCTGGCGCCTATCAGGTACTTGGGGTTTTGCGGGTCTTGCCACAGATACGGCGGCGCGTCCGGACTACCGGTCACCACCAGGCGCTCACATTTGCCCGCGGCTATGGATAGCCCCGGCAACAGCGTCAGCCCCAGCAGTAATGACCAGCCACACACGCGGCGTAAATCCATGGGGACACTCCCTACAACCCAATATTTTCGCCCGTAGGAGCTCCTACAGAAGAACAAAAAAAAGCCCGACCAAAAGGTCGGGCTCTTTATAAGTCAAGCCGCCGGATTAGACCAGCTTCTCGAACTCGGGGATGGCTTCGAACAAGTCTGCCACCAGGCCGTAATCGGCCACCTGGAAGATCGGCGCTTCTTCGTCCTTGTTGATCGCAACGATCACTTTGGAGTCTTTCATGCCGGCCAGGTG
>NZ_JBWCCN010000032.1:0-38438 GCF_056279485.1 Pseudomonas sp. TE12508
GCGTGTAGTCTCGCTGACTACGCCTTTTTGCTGATTCCATTACGTCCTCCTGAAAAACAGATCAGAAGGTGTAAACCTTATTCAGGACGGGACAAAGACAAATTAAAAGGGGAAATAGCCGCGAGGCTATTTCCCCTTTTTAGTCATCACTGCTTGGTGTTGCTCTCGATGAATTTTTCGTAGTACATCTGAAAATGTTCAATCTGCTGGGCATCAAACCAGGTTTTGATGGACTCCACCATCGGTGGCGGACCGCACAAGTAGATATCGAACGGATTAGCCTCCAATTGCTGGCGGTCGAAGTGTTCTGGAATCCACCCGCTTTTGCCTGCCCATGCCGCGGACGGTTTCGAGACGACGAGGTGGTAGTCGAAGTCCGCGATGCGTTCACGGTAACCGGCCAGCCGCGAGAGTTCACACAAATCGTTGTCTTGCGTAACGCCATAAAACAACTGGATCGGCTGGCCGCAACCTCCTTTTTCCGCAATGTTATCCAGCATCCCGAGGAAAGCCGACAGGCCGGTTCCGCCTGCCACCAGTACCAGTGGCTTGGTCACTTGGCGTAGATAAAAGCTACCCAAAGGTGCCTCGAACTCAATGAGTTGACCAGGCTGGCAATGCTCACGGATGAAGTTACTCATCACTCCATCAGGCAGCAGCCGGATGAGGAACTGAAGCTGGTTAGTGGGGTTCGGGCGGTTGGCGAATGAATAGGAGCGCCACTCACTGGTTCCAGGAACATGCACACGTGCGTACTGTCCCGGAAGAAAATCCAGTTGCTGTTTGTTGGAACACGCATCGATATGAAGGATCGCGGTGGTGGCTGACACTTGCTCTACACCGGTAACAACCGCCTGTAACAGCTGGGTTCCACCGCCGTTACATAGCGTCGAATCGAAGTCGAAGTAAAACGAGGCGTCCGATTGCACGCGGGTCTGGCAAGAGAGCATTTTGCGTTGGGCCAGATCGTGTTCGGATAATGCCTCTTCATCGACGTAGTCTTGAGTGAATTGACCTGATTCGCAGCGGCCCTGGCAGGTGCCACAGACGCCTTCGCGACAATCCAGTGGAATGTTCACACCATTACGCAACGCGGCGTCGAGCAGCAGTTCGTTTGGTTTGACCTCGAAGAACGAGGTCTTGCCGTCCGAGAAGCTGAAAGCGACTTTATGGTTCATGACAAGGTGCCCCGCAGCTCACAGGTGATAGAAATCAAGCACGGAATTGATCGTGTCATTGAGCAACACGATGTGCTTGCGAGTGATCTTCCAGCTGTCTGCGACCGCTTTAAGGTGGTAGGTCACATGGCCGTAGAACTGCTCGGACAATCCTTGACGCGTATAAAGCGTGACCCAGCCTGCCTTGACTTCAAGCAAGCCTTCATCGAGCTCCTTGATTCGCACGTTGCTGATTTGATGCAGGGTGCGCGGCATCGGGTTTGAAGCCGCTGACTTACCGGTGCGCAGGCGAAATACCCGGTCTTCAAGGCCAGACCGGTTCGAGTAGTAAATCAGCGACATGCTGCGCTTGGGGTCGGTGGTGTACACATGCTCCGACTCCCATTGCGGCAGATGGAATTCACTCTGCTCATCAAAGAGGGCGATGTAGGCGTCCCAGTCCTGCTGATCGCATAGCTCGGATTTACGGTAAAGGAACTGCTCGACGGAATGTTGTAGTGCGCTCATTTCACACCTCCTTCAACTTCAGGGCTTTTTGTTCCAGGCCTTGCAGAAGGAAGCGCTGCCAGGAACCGTGCTGATTAATGTAGAGCCCCTCATGGGTGAACTCGGTGCCGGTCAATACCGGGTTGATGCCCAGAACCTCGCTGTTGGGTGTGGGGCCTTCAACCCATTTTTCACTGCCGCGGGATACTTCGTTCCAACGCTCAAGGCGTGCCTGGAATCCACGTTGGGCTTCACGAAACTCCACCAGGTCGTCTGGGGTTCCCATTCCTGAAACGTTGAAGAAGTCCTCGAACTGGCGAATCCGGTTTTCCCGGTCCGCGTCGGACTCACCTTTCACGCCGATGCATTGGCTGGTGATCTCTGTCTTGTTCCAGGCCACCGGGCGCACAATGCGCAGTTGTGAGCTGATTTGATCCATGAAGAACAGGCTTGGGTAAATGTTGAGGTTGCGCAGACGGTGCATCATCCACTCGGCTTGCTGCTGGCCATACTCTTCCACCAGACGCGGCATGACGGTGGCATAACCGGCGCGTACAGTCGGGTTGGGCATGTCGCTGAACAAGAGGCTGTGACCATTCTTGAACGAGAACCAGCCGTCGTCGGTTTCGGCATCGCCGGCGCCCAGTTTGCTGTAGTCCAGTGTGTCGGAGCCGCCGCCATTAGCGGCATTGACTTGCTGGCGATGCTGTACCGTGGAGACGTAGTTGTAGTGCACCGTGCTGACGTGATAACCGTCCAGACCGTTTTCGTGCTGCAGTTTCCAGTTGCCGTCGTAGCTATAGGTCGACTTGCCCGGCAGTATCTCCAGTTCGCCAGTGGGGGACTGCGCGACCATCATGTCGAAGAACACTTTGGCATCACCGAGGTAGTCTTCCAGCGAGTCGCTGCCGTTGACGTCCAGACTAATGAAGACGAAGCCCTTGTAGCTTTCGATCCGGGCTTTCTTCAGGCCGCGGGTTGCCTTGTCAAAGCCTTCCGGATACTCCCCTGGTGCCTTGACCTTGACCAGGCGGCCGTCACTTTTGTAACACCAGGCATGGAACGGACAGGTGAAGGTTGACTGGTTACCTTTGCTGACGCGAGTTAGCGTTGCGCCCCGGTGCTGGCAAGCGTTGATTAGCGCGTGGAGCTGATTGTTCCCATCCCGGGTGATGATCATCGGCTGACGACCCGCGCGCATCGTCAGGAAGTCATTGGGATTCGCGATTTCACTTTCGTGGCAAGCGTAGATCCAGTTCTTTTCGAAGATCAGCTCCATCTCCAGGTCGAACAGTTCCGGCTCTGTGAACATGTCACGGGCGATACGGTATATGCCTTCCGCCGGCCGGAAATCCAGACAACCCTGAATGTAGTCTTGCCACTGCGCAATGCTTCTAGTGCTGTTCATCAGGTACACCCTTTTTGTAGTTTTAGGCTCAGCCCGATTGAAAGCCTTTCTGTGCAGTGCGGCTATCCGGATTCGAGGCGATATCTGTCCGTTTCTTGGGGGCGAGGATCGATTTGGGTGAGCGCTGCTCAAGCAAGCTTCTTTTCGCGTTTTTTTGATTGTTTTTGCACTATGTGGATAGCGGACTGGTGGGGGCAAAAAGTATGGTTACAACTAATCTGTAACCCTTGTGGTGCTGTGATGAATCTGCAAACTCATGCTCGGGCTGATGCTGAATTTCAAGATATCCATGCGGTACGTCATGACCTGCAGAGTGCGCAGGCCTGGATGGCGAACATTTGTGGCCCCCACGAATTAAAGACCTCTTCTCCTCAACGTCTTCATTTTCAGCATGATGGAAACGTCCTGAAGTCGATGTCTACGGTGATTGGCTATATCGAATACGGTACAGATGTCACTATCGATATTGATGCGTCGGAACTCAACAGCTACAGCATCAGTCTTCCGGTCAGTGGGCAGCAGGAGTTGCGAAAACCAAATGGATTGTTGATGTCCGATAGCAGTAATGGGCTCATTGTTTCGCCCTATGATCAGCAAGAACTTGCCATTGCAGGTAACTGTCGGAAAATTCAGGTTGCGATCAAGTGCGTAGCAATGCGTCAAGTGTTGGAGGAGTTGCTACAGCGACCCGCGCCACAACCGATTGTCTTCGAAACAGGGATAAGTACAGATCAAGGAACTCCCGCGGCATGGTGGCGGCTGGTTAAATTTCTGCTGATGGAACTGGATCAGGCGCGAGACCTTTTTGGCCATGTGTCTATTGTCCGTGACATTGAACGGACGTTGATAAAAGGTTTAATCCTGGCGCAGCCAAATAATTACTCAAGTGAACTGGAGGGGATCTCGCAAACACGTTGCCCTGCGTATTTGCTGAAGGCCAAGCAATTTATGCATGAAAATGCTGGCGGCGAACTGAATCTGGACGATATCGGTCGGGCGGCTGGCGTATCCCGTTTCAAACTGTCTGAGGACTTCAAGAAGTACTTCGGTATATCTCCCGCTTTGTACTTGAAGCGGTTTCGCCTTGAAGCGGTCAGGCAGGCGCTTTTAGAAGGTGGTTGTAATGAAAACATCACCGCGGTAGCGATGCGGTGGGGATTTAACCATCTGGGGCGCTTTTCATCAGATTACAAAAAATTGTTTTTGGAAGTGCCATCGAAAACGGTTGAACGAAGTCGCAGTCATTGACCAGGCAGGGCGCCCGTTAGCCGGCGCTTGCATCAAAATAAAATAAGAGAAAATTGTCATGAAAACAGTTACCCAATTACTGTGTTTAAAGCCCGTGCATAATCAAAAAGTTCACACCATTGCGCCAGATCAAATGGTGTTGGAGGCGATCAGGATTATGGCTGAGCGAAACATCGGTGCTCTACCTGTCATAGAAAACGGGAAGGTAATCGGTATTGTCAGTGAACGAGACTATGCACGGAAAATGGTACTGCAGGGGCGCTCCTCGGCGGGTACGCCTGTGAGGGATATCATGAGTTCCCCAGTCATAACGGTAGACGCTCGCCAGCGCATTGAAGATTGCATGGGTATTATGACCGATAGCCATCTTCGTCATCTGCCAGTCGTGGAAAACGAAGAATTGCTGGGTTTGTTATCAATTGGTGATCTGGTAAAGGCTGCTATTGCAGAGCAGGCCGACCTGATACTGCAATTGGAAAGCTATATCCGCGGGCATTGAAGACGTCGGCGAAACGCTCGACTACATCCCTGACGTGGGGTGGGGGAGGTTAGCCCAAGACAGGGCCGGAATTGAGTTCGCTCCCGCAATAAACCCCAATATTTCAATGGGCCCGCCGCTGGATGTGAGTATCGTTACCTGTTCCAAAAACACAAAAGCGCTGCGGGTGCCGTTTGTTTTGCCTGGTGTTTATGCAAAGTCGAAGCCTTGTAAAACCACTCAATGTAGTCAACGATGCAATTGGCCTTCGTCCCTTGTTTTTGTGCCATGGACCCTGTCCCATTTCCTGAAGGTTCAGGACTAAAGTTCGCGCACTTTCCCCACAAAAGACCTGATGACAGTAGAACCGACTATCCTTTCGGATAGTGAACGCTGCACTCTTGGCAAAAAGGGACGCCATGCCAGACTATGAACGCGCCATCTGCTCCAGACCCGGCATCACATGCGGTGATCGAACCTGTCTGATCAGGCTCTGGTTACTCAGGCCCTGGCTACTTTGGATAGCTTCAATTGCGGTTTTCTGTCTTTTCACGGCAACTCCCGGATACGCTGTCGAGAACGCCACGGTTACGGTGATTCAAGCGCAGGAAATCGTTTCCAGGGCCACCCTTGAAGCCGTTCGCTGGAGCGGCCCTGAATCCGGCCCGCGAGCCCTGCGGGGCAAGAGCATCGCCCTTGTCGCAGAAGATTTGCGTAACGGAGGAATCGTCGGTGTCGCGCAGGGCGCTCGCGAGGCAGCCAAGGTGATGGGCTGGACGCTGAAGATATTCGATGGCGCCGGTTCATCGGCCGGGCGCGCAAAGGCCTTTTCCGATGCCCTGGCAGCGAAACCCGATGGCCTCATCCTGTGCGGCTCCGATGCCCTTGAAAACAATGCGGCGCTAATCCTCTTCGCCAACAGGGATGTGCCGGTGGTTGGCTGGCACGCCGGGGCACGCCCCGGGCCGATTGACGGCACGCCGGTGGCCATGAACGTCACGACCGATCCGCTCGAAGTGGCTCGCCTCACGGCCATGGCGGCCGTGGCACAGTCAAACGGACGCGCCGGCGTGGTCATCCTGACCGACTCCAAGTACAGCATCGCCATGGCGAAAGCCAAGGCCATGGAAAACGTCATTCGGGCCTGTCGGGAATGTACGTTGCTGGAAGTGCGCGATGTCGCGATCTCCGAAAGTGGCGAGAAGATGCCGTTGATCACCAAGGAGCTGCTTCAGCGCTATGGCAAGCGCTGGACCCACACGCTGGCCATCAACGATATCTATTTCGACTACTCGATTGCCTCATTGACCAGCGCCGCAATACCCAGTGACGGCATCAGTCTGTTATCTGCCGGTGATGGCAGCGCTTCGGCTTTCTTGCGCATACAGGCAAAAACCTACCAGACCGTTACCGTGGCCGAGCCGCTCAATCTGCATGGCTGGCAAGTGATGGATGAATTGAACCGGCTGTTTGCAGGTCAGCCGGTGAGCGGCTTCGTAGCGCCGATTCACCTGGTCAATGCCGACAATATCGCCTTCGACGGCGGGAAGAAATTCCAGTACGACCCTGACAATGGCTATCGAGACATCTATCACCACCAATGGAATCCCTGACATTGGACGTTACTTCCCGGCTCGGACGCCGGCTATTGCCGCAATCGCTACGCGCACAGTTCACGCTGGCGTTTCTGACGCTGGCGCTGCTGATCCTGGCGAGTGGTGCAACTGCGGTCTACGCCTTGCGCACGTCAAACAACGGCACCCGCCAGTTGACGGAAGAGCGACTGGTCCGCATGCAAAATGGGCAAGACATGCTGCAGCGTACCTTGCTGATCGAACGCCAGACCGATCAGCTTCTGACAACCCGCTCCCCCGACACCCTGCGTTCAAGCTATGCGGCGACCGTCGAACAGCTTGAAGCCCTTGATCAACTGGTGCAGCAGCTGACTGCCGCGAACAGTGGCGTGGCGATACTCGACATGCATCAGTCGAGTCAGATGTTCCGCAATACCGCCAACATCGTTGCGCAGCTGCGAGAAAGCCTGCTGCAAACCGAAGTCACCTTCAAGCAAACCATGGAGGATCACACCGCCCGGTTAACCGCGACCCAGACCCGGGCCAGCCTGGAACTGGCGGTGTTACTTTTCGATCTGCCGCAGGCTGTCGACAGTGATGCCGTGCAACGGCTGCGGATCCGATATGAGCGCCTGTCGCGCACCACAGGCAAGTTACCCGACGCTAATGTGGAGACGCCCGATCTCTTCTCCCTGCGCCTGAGGCTCATCAATCAGCACAACGTCATACAGCGCGTCAATGAGGAACTGAAGAGCGAGGCCGGGGTTCTGGTCGCGGTGGCCCGTGCGCAATCCAGTGCTTACACCGAAGACTATCGCCAAGCCCTGCAGCGCCTGGTCGAGGACTCAAATCGTAGCCAGCAATGGGTGCTGATCATGTTGGGCGCCAGCCTGGTGTTCGCCTGGTTCGTGACCCGGGTCTTCATGGGTCGTCATGTGCTCGTGCGTCTGAATGAAATAAGCCGGCAATTGCGTCAGGAGCGCACTGACAAGACGCATTTGATGATGGCGGAACATGGGAAAGACGAGATCGGCAACATGGCTCGCGCGGTGAATCAATTCCTCAAAGACCGACTTCAGCTGGAAAAAAGAACGGTCCAATTGAGCATCGCCACAGAACGGCTCGCCTTGCAAAACAGCCGATTAGAGCAAGAAGCCGTCATCCGTGCCGGACAAGGTCATGTCCTGGAGCTGATCGCCAGGAGCACCGAGCTTGCAGAAGTCCTCGACAGCCTGGCTCACTTGGTCGAGTCCCAACTGGAGGGGATGATGGTGTCCATCCTGGTGCTGGATGAGGATGGCAAACACCTGCTGCACGGGGCTGCGCCCAGTTTGCCGAAAGCCTATAACCAACTCATTGACGGGATTGCGATCGGTCCGAACGTCGGTTCATGCGGCACCGCGGTGTATCGACGAGAACCGGTCATCGCCACCGATATCGAGCTGGATCCGCTGTGGGAGGAGTACCGTTCAGTCGCCGCGCCCTATGGATTTCGCGCGTGCTGGTCGACGCCGATTCTGTCCCATGAGCGAAAGGTATTGGGTACGTTTGCCTTGTATTCCAGCACCGTACGCAGCCCCAGCTCGACCGAGACGCGACTGATCAACATGGCGACACCTCTTGCCGGCATTGCGATAGAACGCCAACTTACCGAAAAGCGCATTCGCTATATGGGTGACCATGACGCACTGACCGGGCTGCCGAATCGCACGCTGCTCGAAGACCGTCTCAAGCAGGCAATACTTTATGCTCAGCGCTACAGCCGGCTGGTGACGGTGGTGTTTCTCGATCTGGACAAATTCAAACTGGTGAATGACAGCCTTGGGCACAGTGCTGGAGACGAGCTGCTGAAAACCGTCGCCCAGCGCATGCTGGAGTGTGTACGCCGCACCGACACCGTCGTGCGACTGGGTGGCGACGAGTTTGTGATCATCCTGTTTGACCAGCCCTCAGACCTCGACGGCGTTACTCCCGCCCTGCACAAAATCCAGGAAGCCATCCTGCGACCGATTCAGCTCAGCGGACATACACTCCACGTCACCTGCAGCATGGGGTTGGCCACCTATCCCGCCGACGGCAGCGATACCGAGACGTTGCTCAGCAACGCGGATGCCGCCATGTACCGGGCCAAGGAGCTGGGTCGCAACAGCTACCAGTTCTATACGAGCGAGATGAATAACAAGGTTCAGGGCAAGCTCGCGATGCAAGACGGGCTTCGAAACGCACTCAACCATGACGAGTTCCTGCTGCTGTACCAGCCACAGGTGGATTTGCAGTCAGGTCAGATAATCGGCGTAGAGGCATTGATCCGCTGGCAGCATCCCGAGCTCGGCATGGTGTCTCCAATCAAATTCATTCCGCAGGCCGAAGAGACCGGGTTGATCGTGCCCATCGGCGACTGGGTGATTCATACTGCGTGCAGACAGAACAAGGCCTGGCAGGATGCGGGCTGGCCGCCGATCACTATGTCGGTGAATATTTCAGCACGCCAGTTCATCGAAAGGGACCTGATCGACCGGGTGATGCATGCCTTGCAAGAAACCGGACTGGACCCGATGTACCTTGAGCTGGAGCTGACCGAAAGTCTGATCATGCAAGACCTTCAGCAAGCCATCAGCAAAATGAAGGAACTGCAATCAATGGGGATCAGTCTCTCGATCGACGACTTCGGCACCGGCTACTCCAGCCTCGCAGCATTGAAAAGTTTCCCGATCGCGAGACTCAAGATCGACCAGTCTTTCGTGCGCGATCTGCCCGACAACGAGAACGACAAAGCCATCGCCACCGCAGTGATTTCGTTGGGGCACAAACTGAACCTGAAGGTCATTGCCGAAGGTGTCGAAACCGAAGAGCAGCAAACCTTCCTGCGTGAAAACGGCTGCGATGAAATTCAAGGCCACTTTTTCAGCAGAGCGGTCAGCTGCGATGAAATCAGTGTGTTACTGCGTACGCCCCGGTTGCCTCAACCGAGCCGCATTGCGAGCCCTGACTCGCTCAGGCGAAAACGCGTTGTAAAACGCCCAGGCAGTCCAATACCCGGGCGTTAGTGACGCTGCGTACGGTAAAACGCTCGGCGTGCTTTATGACAGGCTATCCGGATCCCCGAAGAACATTTTGACTAGGCTCTATGGCGGTGGTTTAAGGCCGAAAAAACTTAGCGATGCCTCCACTTTTCCCCCCCACTCGCACCCAGAACACGAGCGACCGAAACGGGGGGCTGCCTGAGCCCGAAAACTCTTGAATAGCCACTAAGATCACGGCGAGAAAGTCAGATCTGACAGGCACCCATAAAAAAGTGGGTGACTGTCAGATCAAGTAGGGCTCACCGCATCAAATTCCTAGCGCGTCGAAGGGTAAAATGCTGATACTTTTTTACCGGGCTGCAAGTATTCAGTTAATCCCTGGAACCACATCACTTCAACAAAGTCACCGCGGATAACCAAGTCCTCTTTACGCAATCCTGTCAGAAATGCATCTTTACTGTCTTTGGCAGACAGAATGGCGAAACCCTTTGCTGCATCTCTAAACAACAGGGTAAATTTTGGCTTTTCAGTCAAACCGGCAGAGGATTTTATCTTGGCGTTTTTAAGGGTGAAGTAGCGACCCACTCCGTCATGCGTTTGGATCTGAAAGACCAGCTCCTTGCCTTTAACGTATTTTGCACAGTCAGGACTTTTTTTGATTGTTCTCTGTAATAGCTTGGTCAGCGCCCATAACAAAAATTTAAACTTCAGCATGATGAGCTTGCTCCGCAAGGGGTGACTCGTTGAGGAATTGAATGGCGTGTTTGAGAAAACGCTCAGGGCATTGGAGTTGAGCACCATGACCGGCATCTGGGTACAGGAACAGTTGGGCGTTCGGGATGTTCTGAGCCATGTACCAGGAATTGACCGTTGGAACCATAACGTCATTCATGCCATTGAGAATGAACGTCGGCTGTTTGATCTCGCGCAGATGTTTGAAAGGATCGTTCGGGTCCAGCTTCGGCAAATAGTACATATTCGCTTCGATCTGGGCCTGTATCACTTCAGGAGAACTGGGTGGGTCCTGGTCGACACGCTGATGACGGCGCTCCCAGAAATCACGTCCGGCCTGCTGCGCCGCCGGGGATCGACCGAAGAACAGAAACAGAAAGTCTTCCAGGGTCGGAACGGGGCGCGGTGCAGCTTCCAGCACTCCAGGGTCTGAGTCCGGATTACCGCCACGAGGTCCGGTGCCGAGCAGCATGAGCTTGCGCACGAGGTCGGGATGGCGTCGTGTCAGGTCCTGGGCTTGAAAACCACCGAGTGAGAAACCTAAAACATCGACCTTGGACAGGCCCAGCGCGCGGATCACCGCAGCAGCATCGTCGGCCATATGTTCGATCCGTGTACGCGGTTTTCCGGATGAAGAGGCAATCCCGCGACCGTTGTAGAGGATGACCTCGCGCCCCGCAGCCAGGCCATCCGTCATGAGTGGATCCCAATGATCCATACCGCCGCGGAAATGTTGAAGAAAGAACAGAGGGGGCTGGCCTGTCGTATTGTTGCCCCAGCGGCGATAGGCAAATTTATCCCCGTCGACTTCCACGAAGCGAGTGGGGGCGGTGAAGTGGGTGTCGGTCATATTGAAGTCTTCCAGGTGGTTGTTGTGGCTATCTATGCGAGCGAGCCTCGGGCTCAGGCCCGCGCCCGCATGCGCCGCGTACGGAACGTGCCCCAGCCGCTTTTCATCACTGATTTTGAAAATGCCCACAGCCCACTTTCGTTGGGACGCGGATCACCGCCATTGGCGATTCGTTTGAGCTGCAGCGTGTACCAGAAGATTTCCATGACGCCCATCTGATCGATTTGCTTGATACCTGTGGTGATCGGCCGTACGCGTTGCGAACTGTCCTGCCCTTGCAGCAGGGCCGCCGGTGCCTCGGGATCAATGGCCAATAACCGCGCGAGGCCAATGACATCGAGCGCTCCGCAGCGCAGCGCAGCGTTCATGGCGGCGGCACTGCGAAAACCGCCAGTGACCATCAAAGGTACCTTGATCGAGGCGCGCACCTTTTCAGCAAACTCAAGAAAGTAAGCCTCACGCGCTACGGTGGATGCTTTTTTCGTTTCCTGGAGCCCGCCGCTCATGGCTGGAGCCTCGTAGGTGCCCCCCGAAATCTCAATCAGGTCGATGCCTGCTTCGGCAAGTGCATGAATCGTCGCCATCGATTCCTCTTCGGTGAAGCCGCCGCGCTGGAAATCTGCGGAGTTGAGCTTGATGCCGACGGGAAATTCGGCACCGACCTGGCGGCGAATCTCGGCGTAAACAGCCAAGATGAAACGTCGACGTTTTTCCGGGCTGCCACCCCATTCATCCGTACGCCGATTGTGGTGTGGCGAGAGGAACTGGTTAATCAGATAACCGTGCGCGCCATGGATCTGCACGCCGCTGAAGCCAGCCTCCTTGCAGATGGCCGCGCTGCGTCCAAAGCGCCGGATGATGTCTTCGATCTCGGCCGTGGTGGCTTCGCGTGGGGTCTCGAAGAGCGCGGCCATGTCCTCGCGAAAGGGCACGGCCGATGGCGCGAGGTTGCTGGCATTCAAGCCTTTGGTCGACTGCTTACCGGGGTGATTGAGCTGCACCCAGATCGCCGCTCCCTGCTCGGTTGCCGCACGAGCCCACTGGCGTAGCACAGGCAGGTCCGCTTCATCCTCGATCACCACGTTGCCTGGTTCACCGAGTGCACGCCGGTCGATCATCACATTTCCGGTGATGAGCAAACCAATGCCCGAGGCGGACCAGCGCCGGTACAACTCGACCAGTTTCAACGTCGGGTGATTGTTGTAGGTACCCAGCGTTTCGCTCATGGATGCCTTGGCGAGGCGATTGCGAAAAGCGCTGCCGTTCGGGAGTTGCAAGGGCTGGCTCAGCAGATTTTCTTCAGGCGAGGAGGCGGTCATGGTGAGTTCTCTATAAGGTCTGATTCAAGGTTGAAGGGTGTGCAGCGGGATGGCGTTCGATACCCGCTTGTTTTTCACTGGGATGTACGACATGGCATGCTCGGTCAGCGCGGTAATCGTCAGGCTTGGATTGACCCCGAGATTGGCGCTGAGCATCGAGCCGTCGCAAACCAGCAGGTTCTGATAGCCGAAGACCCGGTTCTGTACGTCCATCACGCCGCGCTCCGGCGAGTCCGCCATCGCACAGCCGCCCATGCAATGCGCCGTGGTCGGGATGTTGAATAAAATCTCGGAGAGAAAGGTGGTCGGTATGCCACCGAGCGCCTTTGCGCCCTTTTCAGCAAAGGCATTCGCCTCCGGAATGAAGGTGGGGATGGGGCCGCCTTCGCTGGCGAGCTGTTTCGCGAACGGCCAAAACCAGCGACGCTTGAGTCGCATATCGAGAGACGCGTCCGCTGTCTGCATCACCAGCAGTAACATGGTTTGACGGGCGAAACCTGCGGGGTTGTGCACGAGCAATGCTTGCAGTGGATGTTTGAGCAGCGTCCATAGCCAGGTCAATATTCGCATCCACCCCGGGCGCCCGCCGCATAGCAAGGTCATCATCAGGCCTATCGCATCCGAGCCTTCCGGGTAGCGCACGACTCCGATATGGGTGTGCTCATCGAGATAGATGCTGCCGCCCCCCGCCAGTCCTGGCGACATGCTCTTGTCCGCTGCCGGAAAGCGTATACCGATAAGGGATTCGGCATTGGTGCGCACACGCTTTCCGAGGTCGTCGCTGATGCGCGGCAACGACCCGTTTTGCTTGAGCCTGAACAACAATTCCATGGTGCCCAACGAGGAGGCGGCGAAGATCACACCGCGGCAGCGAAAACTGCGGCGCAGTTTGGCGAACCAGGCGGTCGAGCATTCAGTGAAGACTTCATAGCCGTCACTGCCGTCTTCTTTGCCGTTGAGCGGTCGCACGTCCACCACCTTGGTCTCGGCAAAAACCTGGGCGCCGCGCTTTTCTGCGAGATAAAGGTAGTTCTTGTCGAGTGTGTTCTTGGCGTTGTGCTTGCAACCCATCATGCAGCCACCGCACCCGGTACAGGTTCCGCGCGCCGGGCCTTCACCATTGAAGTAGGGATCCGGGTAGGTCTGGCCGCCTTCTTCACCATCGGGAGCAAAGAAGGTACCAACGCGTGGGAGGTGAAACGTGTGGCCCACACCTTGCAAATCCGCCATTTTCCTGAGGCGCAGATCAGCTTCGCCCATGATCTTGCTCTCTGTCACGCCCAGCATCTTCTCCGCTGTGGCGTAGTACTGCGGCATGATCCGTTTCCAGTCTGCCAGGCCGGCCCAGGAACCCTCATTCCATACGCTATCGCGCGGTGTCAGCAAGGCGTTGGCATAGGTAATGGATCCGCCACCGACTGCGTTGCCGCTGACGATCATCACGTGACGGAACAGGCGCATGTTGTAGAAACCGAACATCTTCAGCCCGGGGCGCCACATCCAGCGCCGCGCGTCCCAGTTGGATTTTGGAAAGTCCTCGGCCGTCCAGCGTCGGCCCATCTCCATTACGCCAACGCGGTAGCCCTTTTCTGTCAGCCGGAAGGCGGACACGCTGCCACCGAATCCGGAGCCGATCACGATGTAGTCGAAATCGAAAGATGGATTCATTGCATGCTGCTCAGGCAAGCACTGCGTAGAGGCGTGAAAAAACGGGTCATGCCGGTCTCCTTGTTTTTTGTAATGGTGCTGCGGGCACTGGTTGCAGGAATGACACTGTCAGGATGACTATACCATTCGTATATTTATAGCGCTATACGAACAGTATAGTGTGTTAGGGCTGTAGGCAGAGACGCAGGAGGGGGCAAGTCAGAAACGGTAGGTTATCTGTGTACCTATAATGTGCGCGCTGTTGTCGTATTTCGCGCTGTACCCGGGCTGTACGCCGGTTGTATTTGCCTGGTTGACGGAGGTGGTTGATTCCCATAGATAGCCATAAGCCAAATCGATGGTCAGGTCGGTGTCGGGAGAGAAACCTATACCCAACGTCACGGCTTTTCGGTTGCCCACGGGGAGTCGGACGTTTCGATCGGCGTTGCGGGCAGGTGATGGATCGTAAGCGAAGCCGCTGCGCAACAGCCATTGCGGGGAAAGCTGGTACGAGGCCCCAACAGCCATCGACCAGGTGTCATGTAATTTAAAGTCATCTCCAAAGCTGTTGAAACCCAGTTGCTGGCCCAGCGGCGGTACACCACTATTGACCGCTTCGATCCTCTGAACGCGGCTCCATCGGGTCCAGGTTGCGCCCAGGTAGCCAGTCCAGCGGTCGTCAAAGTGATGGGTAAACGATGTGTCCAGCGACTCTGGCAACGTGATGTCAATTTTATTGCTGTATTTGCCATCGAGACCGAAAGCACTTGGCGAGTTGCTCACCTGCGTATGGCCGTTGACGTGAAAATCAAGTTTTGAATGATAGGTGACGCCCCACGTGGTGGAGTCGTTCAGGTCGACCATCAGGCCGAAATTATAGCCAACGGCGTTATCGTTACCCTTGATAGTGATCTGCGTGTCGTTGCCCCCATTGAGCAGCCCTGTGGCCAAATAGGTTTGCATATTGTTTTCGATACGGTTCAATGTTAGCCCGCCTCCGACAGAGACATGATCATTGATGCGATAAGCAACGGCGGAGTTCAGGGTTTTAACTTGAACCTTGCTATAGGAACCATGGTAGCGTCCCTGGAACGAACTTTCGTAATCGTTCACAAGGCCATAGAGAGCGTACAAGCCCAAGCCGAAAGTGAAGCGTTCGTCAATCGGTATGGATAAATATCCAAAAGGGATTGTCGTCAGGGGTACGGAATCTCCTTTGTTGGTGCCTGGCGCATCACTATGAGCGTTTTTAATATCACTATTAACCTTGATCAAGGCGAACCCTCCGCTCACTTCCCTGCGCTTTATCTTGCTCAGGCCGGCCGGATTTCCATAGACAGTACTTGCATCCAGAGCCGCAGACGAGCGCCCGGCATAAGCAGTTCCGGCGCTGCTAACGCTTTGCTCGTTAATAGACAAACCATTGGCTAAAGATAAAGTTGCCTGCCCACAGATAGCCAATGACAGAGTGGTTTTGAACAACGCACTGCTTGACTTGAGTATCAGGGTGGACCCTGTCTCAAGATGACGTTTCAAACGCGGTACTGATTTCTGGGAAGGGCGAAGCGCAGAAAAATATTCATGGTTCATCTGACGGTACCTGTTGTTGTTGTTGTTGTTGTTGTTGTTGTTGTTGTTGTCGGGATGAATAGAAATCGTGGGCGGCCGTATACATCAACAGTGCCGGCCGGGCTGGAGTAGGAAGTGTTAATTGGATCTTGCAGACACGTAGTTGTTTTTTAGTTACAAAGCCCTCTCAGGAATATCACAGGATCAGGCGATTGCCCTATCTATATATTTTGGGGTTGCAAGTTGCATTGATGGCAAGAAGAGCCTTGCCAGGCAGGCAAGTACCCTCGGGCCAGACACGGGTACAAGGCTGCAAGCAACTCGCCGGATGCCGGGCGGGCAAGTCCCCCTCGATCCGCATGGCGCGAGGGAAGGGGGAAAGGCCGGCAGTCCTAGGGCTTGTATTCGAGTACTTTGCACACTCGTGTGAAGGCTGGCCGATCCCCTTGCAACAGCTTTGCATGACCTTCGCGAAGTGCGCGAGTTGGAGTGATCTGGCGCAGGACTAACGCAATGAAGGTTTCCATGTCGCATTGTATTTTGACGTCGATGGGCTCTTCGCTCGGCCCGGAGCGTGCCAACAGGTTCCCGTCGTTGACTCGAATATGGAAGACTTCCGCCCCCACCTGAAACTCGTACAACTCCTGCAAACCGGCGCTCGCTGCCGAATCGTTCGAGCCTGTCAGGCACAGGGCTATGAGTTCCGCACGAGCACTGGACGGATCGATGCGTTCGTCGATCGGCAGGCTCAGCCCCCAGAATCCCAGCGCGATCACCGGCTTGCGCAGTTGCTCGCCCAAGTCCGTCAGCTCGTAAGCTGGCGTGGCGGAAGGTGTGTGCAGGGTGACTTGTTGAATGACGCCGTTCTGCACCAGCATGGCCAGGCGTTCGGACAGCCGGTTTGTACCCATTGCAGGCAGGATCGCGAGCAGATCCTTGAAACGCTTCGGACCTAACAGGAGTTCGCGAATCAAGAGCAGCGTCCAGCGATCTCCGAGTACGTCGAGCGACCGGGCTAAGGGGCAGAGTTGACCGTAGGTTTTGTTTGTCATGGCGCATTGTACAAAATTCCACTCAGTTGAAATACAGTGAAAAGCCACTGCTGCCTCAAGTCGAAGGCATTGGGCGTTGTTCCAGTCCCTTGGACGGCTGATCTCACGGTCGCTTTCATGTATCGCTCACTGAACAGGTTGAGTCATTCTTATTGATTTCACTATACCGTTCGTTTAGTCATGGCGCTATATAAATCGTATAGCTATGCCATGAACCTATCCGTTATCGCGCAATGCGTTGGACGATCCAGCGGGAGAGAGCCGCAGGCGCGAGACGTGTAGCGAACGACAAGAATCCGGCTTGCATGCCGACTGTCCAGTGGGTCTTGTGGATTCGTCGTTTCGACGTCGCGCAAGCCCACACGGTCGATGCGACGTCGTGCGACGTGAGCCGAATACCCAGCGATCTGGCGCTGGGGATACGACCGTAGTCATCAGCCATTGCGGTCTTTACGAAGCTCGGCCAGATATCGCTCACGCGAATGCCGAACTTTCCCCATTCGAGGTCGAGTCCTTCGGTGAATCCGCGCACGGCGAACTTGCTCGCCGAGTAGGTTGCAAGTTCGGGCTGGCCGTAGATTGCGGTGGCGGAGGCCATATTGATGACATGAGAGCAGGGCGTGCCTCGCAGGTACTGGAAGGCGCTGTGACAGCCGGTGATCATTCCCTGAACGTTCACGTCAAGCATTGCTTGGTGCTTGGTCAACGGTACGGCTTCAAATTGACCGGCAGCGAGAATCCCAGCGTTATTGAGCAACACGTCAAGCCGGTGGCCGCTATGTGCCCAGAAATCCATAAGCGCTTGCTTCCATGCTTCGGGATCGCTCACGTCGAGCGCACCGGAGACGGCGTTGCCCTCTCCCAGGATCGCGGCGACCGCAGCGACACCCTCTGAATCGATATCGTATAGCCCCACGAACCAACCGCGCCGCGCAAACAATTCAGCGCAGGCGCGACCGATTCCCGAAGCCGCGCCTGTGACGAAGATGGCTGGTCTCCATTCAGGAAGAAGGGATTCAGTCGGGTTTCTGGGTGTTTGATTGCTCTGTACCACAGTGATGTGCGGTTTCATTTCAGAGGTTCCCTTCAGGAGCTGAGCATTCAGGTTTTGTGTACAGGTCAGTGCATATTGCGAGAGTAATATAACGGTGTTATGTTTTGCAATAACAGTGTTATCCATCTCTCCGACTGATCCGATGACTGGTCAGAAGGTGGAAATACTGATGGGAGCGCTTGCTCCTTACGTTTGTCACCGGAGGATCCAAGAGATGACGAAGATGCATACGCCGCCTGAATACCTTGATATGGAGTCCCGTGGCTCTGTGTTGGTTGCGCGGCTGGATGGAGGTCCACACGGGTTGATGGGGTTGGACATGGCCAATGAGCTTTCGGGGCTATTGGACAAGCTGGAGTCCGATACCGCGGTAAAAGCGGTGGTGCTCACCGGAACTCATCCTGAGCGTTTCATCGGTCATGCAGACGTTCGTTGGCTGCAGGAAGGTGGAAAGAGTATCCCGTCGGTCGGGCGCAGTATGGCCTCGGCGATCGCTCGAACCGCCAAGACCGTTCGCGGTATTGCGCCATTGGCGGCAGCTGCGTCCCTGACACCGCTGGATGGCGGGATGCAACTCGACAAGCTGCACGACACTTTTTTACGGATGAACCGCAGCGGCGTCATTTTCGTCGCCGCGCTGAATGGATCTGCGCTGGGACTTGGCAGCGAGCTCGCGCTAGCGTGTGACGTCCGCCTGATGGCGGATGGCAATTTCTTCATCGGTCAGCCCGAGGTGCTACTTGGAATCCTTCCTGGTGGCGGAGGCACTCAGCGATTACCACGACTGGTCGGCGCCCATCGCGCGCTGATGCTGATGCTTGACGGTCGGCCGGTGTCACCACAGAAGGCGCTCGAAATAGGATACATCGACGAAGTGGTTGCTCCAGATGCGCTGCTTGATCGAGCCATCGAGCTGGCCGGGTATCTGGGTTCCCGACCCAAAGGGGCGATTGAGGCAGTCAAGCGAGCCGTGTACTTCGGCGGGTCAGCCACTCTCGACGAGGGGCTGCATATGGAGCGTACCGAATTCATCAAGATCTCGCCGACCGAGACTGCGCAATCGCTCATGGTTGAATACCTTGAGCGCACGGATCGGGACGGCAACGTGCCGTTCTACAACCCGGCCATTTTCGAGCAAACCCTTGAGCAAGGCTCTTTGCCCCTGCAAAACGGGGGAGGGAGGAAATGAATCAAATGTCACCGCTTACCTACCCATTCACTTGCCAGGATGTTCGCTTTGAATCGGGCGAGACCTACTGTTCGGCCTGGCTCTACCTGCCGGTTGGCGTAGAGAAACCGCCGATTGTAGTGCTCGGACATGGACTGGGTGCGGTTCGCGAGATGCGCCTGGACGCCTTTTCCGAACGATTCGCCGCTGCGGGAATCGCTACATTGGCCTTCACCTACCGTTATTTCGGAGACAGCGGTGGTCGGCCCAGACAGTTGATGTCTGTGAAGCGGCAACTGGCTGACTGGGATGCAGCGCTGGACTTCGTCAAAGGCTGCGCGGATGTCGATGGGCGTCGGGTTGGAATATGGGGAAGCTCGTTTGGGGGAGGACATGCGATTACCGTGGCCAGCCGGCATCCCGAGTTACTGGCCGCCATCAGTCAGTGCCCTTTTACCGATGGTCTGGCTTCAACTGCCGCACTGGGTGTGAAGGGATCGCTGCAGGTAATGCCGGTGCTCCTGCGTGATTTTGCAGCCAGGCTACTGGGTCGCCCGCCCGTGATGGTGCCAATCGCTGCCGCTCCCGGTCAGCCAGCCTTGATGAATGCGCATGATGCCCTGCCGGGTTATCTGGCCTTGGTGCCGAAGGGGATGGTGTTCGTCAATCACGTCGCCGCACGGGTGCTCCCGGAAATCATGGCTTATCGACCCGGACGCTCCGCCTCTAAGGTGAAGCTCCCCATCCTGTTTTGCGTCAGCACCACTGACACTGTCACGCCACCGGAACAGACGATCGCCTTGGTGCGCAAGGCGCCGCATGGAGAAACCAAACTCTACGCGGCGGGGCATTTCGAGTTCTACATGGGCGACGCGTTCGAAGAACTAGTGAAGGATCAGACTCAATTTCTGACGAAACATCTACTCGGCTCTTCAGCCAATTGATTCAAGCGTTTCCGTCACTTTTAGAGAGAACAACAATAATGTGCTTTTCCAAACTTTCAGATTTGCGCGCGGTGACAGAGCCTGATGGTCTGTGCATCGCTGACGACAGCAGCAACCTGACTAACCGGCAGTTCCATTCCAGAGTCCTCGCGGCAGCGGGAGTATTCGCGGACAGGGGGGTGGGCGTTGGAGACGTCGTTGCGATCATGTTGCCCAACCAAGTGGAGTTTGTGGTGGCGATGTTCGCCGCCTGGCGTCTGGGGGCGGCGGTCACGCCGATCAATCCTGGGCTGACCAGCAAGGAAGCCACTCATCAACTGGTTGATTCGGGGGCGAAGCTGCTCATCAACGCCAGCGGCGAAGTCATAGTCCCGAATCTGCAGTCCCTGCCTGTCGCCACTCTGGAAACGGGGGCGTCTTACACCGGCGTCCCCTTTGAAGAGCCTGACGCACTGGCACTGTTGATCTACACCAGTGGCACTACCGGCCTGCCGAAGGGCGTGATGCTCGATCACGCCAATATTGAAGCCATGTCGGAAATGGGGCGAAACTCACTCCAGGTCACGGCAGCAGACCACTGTTTATTGATACTTCCACTCTTTCACGTAAACGGCATTGTGGTGAGCACTCTTGTCCCGCTATCAAGCGGTGGTCGGGTTTCGATTCGCAAGCGTTTCAACGTCGACACGTTTTTTGAGGATGTCGAGTGGCTTCGACCCACGTACTTCTCTGCAGTGCCAACCATCTACGCAATGCTTAGCGCGTTACCTCGTGAGGTAAAACCTTATACCTCCAGTCTTCGGTATGGCATCTGCGGCGCGGCGCCTGCATCGGCGGAACTACTGAAAAAATTTGAAGCGCGTTTCGGTTTTCCGCTGCTTGAGGGATATGGCCTGTCCGAAGGCACGTGCGCTTCGACCATCAACCCCTTCGACGGCCTACGCAAGGTCGGTACGGTCGGGCTGCCCTTCACCGGGCAACGCATTGCAATCGCCGACCCGAGCGGTGTGCATTTGCCGCAGGGCGCCACTGGCGAGGTGCTGGTTCAAGGTCCTAACGTCATGCGCGGTTACCTTGGGAAGCCCGAGGAAACAGCGAAGACCATCGTCGATGGCTGGCTGCACACCGGCGACATTGGCCGGATCGACGAAGACGGTTATCTGGCCATCGTCGGGCGCCTTAAAGAGATGATCATTCGCGGCGGCGAGAACATCTATCCAAAGGAGATCGAGGATGTGTTGTTCGAATTTCCGGGGGTTCTTGAAGCAGCAGTGATCGGTGTCCCTCACGAGACCCTTGGCGAAATTGTTGTTGCCTACGTCGCGTTTCGTACGGGATTCGCCGGTACCCAGGAGGGCTTGAGTGAGCACTGCACTGACCGGCTGACGCGTTACAAAAGACCTTCCACGATCAACATCATCGACAGCCTGCCAAAGAATGCCGTGGGCAAAGTCGACAAGCTGAGGCTGCGCAAGATGTGGACCGAATATGTCGATTGACAGGTAATTACCTGATGGACTTTAGGCGCAAAGCAATCGGCACGTAGAAGGGGACACATCATGAAAAACGCAGACTTCGACTGGCTGGTGATCGGATCGGGATTTGGCGGCAGCGTCTCGGCGCTGCGCCTCGTGGAGAAAGGCTATCGCGTCGGGGTACTCGAACGCGGCCGTCGCTATCGCGACGAAGACCTTCCCAAGTCGGCCTGGCAGCTCAACAAATATCTGTGGGCACCCGCATTGGGTTTGAAGGGCATCATGCGCATGTCGCTGTTTCGCCATGTCTTTTTTCCCAGCCAGTCGGGTGTCGGTGGCGGCAGTACCGTGTATGGCGGTGTGTTGTACCGCGCCAAGCCAGAGTTCTTCGAAAACGTGCAGTGGCGGGAGCTCGGCCACTGGGACAGGCTATTGCAGCCTCACTACGATACGGCCGAACGCATGCTTGGGGTAAAGACGGTGCCATTCGACTCGACGAACCAGCAACTGGCCCGGGAGATGGCGCAACACTTCGGAACCGAAGACACATTCACTCGAGCACCCACCGGAGTGTTCTTTGGCGAACCGGGCAAAACCGTCAAGGACCCCTATTTCGGTGGGGAAGGGCCTGACCGTACCGGGTGTATACGTTGCGGCGCCTGTATGGTGGGATGCCGCGTCGGTGCCGTGAACTCGCTGGTGAAAAACTACCTGTGGTTCGCAGAGAAACGCGGTGTGCAGATATTGGCAGAGCGTGAGGTCGTTGATGTGAGCCCACTCGGGGCAGCCGATGGTAGTGACGGCTACCGTGTGACCGCCCAGCGCCCCGGCGCCTGGTTCACCCGTGATCGCCATACTTACACCGCCCGCGGAGTGATCTTCGCCGGCGGGGCTCTCGGTACCAACGAATTATTGGCCAACTGCAAGCACGGCGGCTCGTTGCCCCGGGTCAGCGATCGCCTTGGTGAACTGGTGCGCACCAACAGCGAATCGGTTCTGAACGTGCGCCTGCCCGAGGACCGCAAGACTTGGAACGATGTTACCGCCAGCAGCAGTGTGCATGTCGATCAGGATACCCACATCGAGTTTCTCACCTACGGTCGCAACGCCGACTTCCTCAGTTTGCTTTGCACGTTGCTGGTCGGTAAGGGTAACCGCATGACGCGGCCGCTGAAGTGGCTGGGGAATATCGTGTTGCACCCAACGCGATGGCTCAAGTCGCTATGGCCATGGGGCTGGAGCCGACACATGGTGATGCTGCTAGTGATGCAGACATTGGACAATGCGATTGCACTACGCCCCAGCAAGCGTTGGCTGGGTCGCGGCTACCGTCTCGTCACCGAGCAGAATCGCGACAAGCCAAATCCGACTTACATCGAGATGGGCAACCGGGCGGCTCAATGGTTGGCCAGGCACACCGGCGGTATTGCCCAGAGCAACGTACTGGAAGCGCTGGGCAACATTCCGACAACAGCCCATGTGCTGGGCGGTGCCGTGATCGGCGCCGATGCCCAAAGCGGCGTGATTGATCAGAACCTACACGTTTTTGGTTACCAGAACTTGTTGGTTTGTGACGGCGCTGCGATGCCTGCAAATCCTGGGGTTAATCCTGCGCTGACCATCACGGCACTCGCCGAGTACGCAATGGCGCAGATTCCACAGGCCCGCAATAACGAAGGTGTTCATGAGCTAGGTGAGGCGGTAGCTACCAAACCGTCCAGTGGCGTGCTCAGCCATCCTGATAATAAGCGCGTGGCCTCGATACAGATCCCTATCCTGCTGCACATATGAGCATTGAGCCGCAAAGCATACGAGCATCTGTAATGACCGGTTCCTTCTCTGCATGAGCGAACCGGTTGACCCAACCTCTGAACATGCCGAGTGGCTGCGTACTTGAACTGAAATACTGTTCGCTCCGCGTTACTGCAGGGTTGCGCGGTTTTTTCAAGGTTCTAGCGGAGTTGCCTACCCGGCAATTACGCCAGCAGTGGAAGATTCCACTTTTTCGCGCTTCGCTCCCAAGCCGACAACAATGTTGTTACACGTCGCTACCAGGATCTGCGAAGCAGGATTGGCCGTGCCTGCGAAGTGGCCAGCGAGTTCGAGCATGATGAATCCATGCGCGGCACTCCACAGCTGTGGCGCGATGAGGGCAGGATCGATTTTGCGAACGCATTTGGCATCAACCAAGCGAGCACACGCGTTGATCAGAATCGCGTATGTCGCCTTGAAGGCTTCCGATTGCCCATCTGCAATCGATTTCATGGTACCTCGTGAGGGGCTATATCTGCCGTCAATCGAAAGACCAAACATTAAGTCGTACAGATGGGGATTGCTTCGTGCAAGGTCTCGGCAAGCCAGGAGCATCGCACATAAGTCAGTTATCGGATCATCCGTGATTGGCACACGCTTGAAGACTGCAGCCAACCGCTTGAATCCCTCGTCAGCGACTGCTTGTAGAAGTTCCGGCACTCCGCCGAAGTGTGTGTAAACCCCCATCGTCGACAGGCCGGCTTCGCTCGCTACCGAACGGGCCTTGACTTCGGACGGGCCGTTAGTCGCAAGCACACGGATGGTTGCCTCGACGAGGCGGGTGGGGGCATTAGGGAGTGAGTTATCAGTGGTCATGTTGCAATACTGCCATAACGGCGTTATGTTTATCAAATAACAGCGTTATATGTCTCGCGCGACTGGAAGCTTGCTCAGAAAGCGATCTGAACACAGCAAGCGCAATCCGATAGCCGTGAGCCACAGGGCCAATTTCATACTCTGAAAATGGCATCAAGCCGACAAGAAAATTCGCTCAATCATGAGGATTCAGACAATGCGTACGCTCAAAGCAGGTATCTTCGGACTCACCCTGGCAGTAGCAGTCATGTCATCGGCACTGTGGGCAGACGATAATTCGCCCGTTGGTCTGTGGCAAAACATCGACGATGTCAGTGGCAAGCCGAGGGCATTGATTCGAATCACCGAGTCCGATGGCACTCTGAAGGGCGTTATCGAAAAAGCGTTTCCCGCCCCGAGCGAAGACCAGAATCCGAAGTGCGGCAAATGTGATGGCGTGAACAAGAATGCGTCGATTGTAGGCCTGACCATTCTTACCGGTTTGCGCAAGGACGGCGAAGAATACACCGATGGCGAAATCCTCGATCCGGATAACGGCAAGGTCTATAGCAGTAAAGTCCACCTGACCGACAACGGTAAAAAACTCAGCGTGCGCGGCTACATTGGCACGCCGCTGCTGGGGCGTTCACAGACCTGGGTACGCCAGGAGTAAGGAAGTACGATGAAAGCATTCATTATCGAACGCTATGGAAAAAAAGTTGCGTTACGGGCGACCGAAATGCCAGAACCTGAATTGGGCAAGGTTGACGTTTTAGTCCAGATTCATGCGGCGGGTGTGAACCCTCTGGATTTAAAAATCAGGGACGGTGAGTTCAAAATGATTTTGCCTTATCGCATGCCGCTTATTCTGGGCAATGATTTGGCCGGGATCGTCGTGCGGGTTGGCTCACAAGTGCAGCAATTCAAGCCGGGCGACGAGGTCTATGCGCGGCCAGATGACGATCGAATCGGTGCATTTGCTGAATTCATTGCGATCAATCAAGGCTCGCTGGCGATCAAGCCGAAAGGTCTCACAATGGAAGAAGCAGCTTCGATCCCTCTGGTTGGCTTGACGGCCTGGCAGGCGCTGGTCGAAAAAGCGAACCTGAAGAAAGGTCAAAAGGTGCTTATCCATGCGGGCTCCGGTGGCGTGGGAACATTGGCCATTCAGCTGGCCAAGCACTTGGGGGCGACTGTCGCGACGACCACGAGCACGGCGAATGTCGAGTGGGTGAAGCACCTCGGTGCAGATATCGTGATCGATTACCGCAAAGACGATTTCGAAAAGGTCCTGCACGATTACGATGTGGTCTTGAACAGCCTGGGCACGGATACACTTGAGAAATCGTTGCGCATACTCAAGCCTGGTGGAAAGCTCATCTCGATCTCTGGACCACCGGATGCTGATTTTGCGAAAAACGCTGGATTGTCCGGATTCCTGAAACTGGTCATGGGCCTGTTGAGTTACGGGATCAGGAAAAAAGCTAAACGCCGTGGCGTCAGCTATTCATTCCTTTACATGAAAGCCAGCGGTGACCAGTTGCGTAAGCTTACTGCGCTCATCGATTCCGGTGTCATACGCCCGGTGGTGGACCGGGTTTTTCCATTCGAATCGACTCCGGATGCCTTGGCCTATGTTGAAACCGGTCGGGCAAAAGGCAAGGTCATCGTCAGGGTTAAATAACGCCGATGCCCTTGATGGGAAGGTCTTGATACCTATCACCAAACAACTTTTCGAGGCTCTCACACCTATAGGCGACCCCATGTTCGAGAACTTCGAAACGCACCAAATTGCTGTAGGCGATGTGGAAATTGCCTGTGTTGCAGCGGGTAAAGGCGACCCCATCCTGATGCTCCACGGTTTTCCGCAGACCATGGCGCTCTGGGCACGTATCGCACCTGAGCTGGTCGCGCGTGGCTATCGGGTTGTCTGTGCTGATTTGCGTGGGTATGGGGCATCGGATAAGCCGCCGCTTCAAGCGGATCTGTCAAATTACGGATTTCGCGCCATGGCCGCGGATCAGGTCGGACTGATGCGTGTGCTCGGACATGAACGGTTCCATCTTGTGGGACACGACCGTGGCGCGCGCACTGCATACAGGATGACACTGGATCATCCAGACGTGGTGGCGAGCGTCACGCTGATGGACATCGTTCCTACGGCTGTGATGCTGACAGATCTGCGCAAGGACATAGCCCACAGTTACTGGCATTGGTTTTTTCTTTCTCAGCCCGCACCCTTTCCGGAGCGCATGATTGCGGCGGATCCCGATTTCTTTTTCGAGAGCTGCCTTTTCGGCTGGGGTGCCGCAGGGCCGGAGGATTTTGATGCTGACCAACTGGCGGCGTATCGGAAAGCCTGGCGTGATCCGGCAACGATCGCTGGGTTTTGCAACGACTATCGCGCCGCACTCACTGTGGATCTGGCAGACGACATGTCCGATTCCGGACGACGCATCACCGCGCCCGCGCTGATCCTCTATGGCGCCTCAGGTGCGATGGCCAAACACTATGATTTACCCGCCACTTGGGTGGATCGCTGCACGATGATGGAGGCTTCTGCGATAGTGGGCGGACATTTTTTTGCTGATTCCCGGCCGGACGAGGTCATTGAGCGAGTCGCCGCATTTTTGGCAAGCCATCCCCTGCAATCTTGCTGAAAACCTCCCGTGCATTCTTTGTCCTCGCCAGCACGGTAGGCGAGGGTAGCGGTTTGAAGCGAATGGGTCAGGCGATCTGCTGGCGGCAGGGCTTGGTCAGTCCTCCATGGGTAACTGAAACCTGGCTCGATAAGCCCCCGGAGTAAATCCAACGCGTTCACGGAACAGGCGTGCAAACGAGCTGATATCACTGTAACCGACATAGTGAGCGATTCGCTCGGTACTCAGGTCGCCCGCCTCCAGTAAAGCTCGCGCCGTATCAACGCGTAGGTTCTGAAGATAGGTGAGCGGTGACTGCTCAAGCACCTTATTGAAGCGGCGTATCAATGTACGTTCGCTGACGGCCAACTTCTGCGCCAGGTCTGTCATGCGCACCTGTTCCGCCAAGTGATCCTGAAGCCACTTTTGCGCGCGTTGAATCAAGGGATCATTGTGGGTCTTGTCGGCAATAAGCGGCTGGAAAGGTGTCTGCGTCGTTTGGGTCAAATCGATCAGCATGCTGCGGGCGCATTGCCTGGCGATGGCCTCTCCCGCGAATTTGTTAAGCACGTGAACCGCTTGCAACAAAAATGTGGCATGTGCGCCACCGCATACCAGACGTTCAGACTCAGTCACCACTGGACGCATTTGCAGATCAACCTTCGGGAATCTGCTGCGGAAATGCCCCTCCAGCCACCAAGTGGTCGTCGCCACTTTATTGTCGAGCAAACCCGTCTCAGCAAGCAGGAAGGTACCCGTGCAATTGGCACAGAGCCATGCACCATTTCGCCATTGGCTAACCAGCCAGTCACGCACAGCTCCCTGTTTTTCCAGGAAACCCTGGAAATGCTGCCAGCCGCGATAATGCAGGCTGGGAATAAAGACCAAATCATAATGCTGGTTCTTCGGCAGCGCCCGCATGCCAAGCTCGAGGCCATTGCTCGCGCGCACAGGCCGACCGTTCTGCGATATGAAATGCCATTCAAACAGACCCGACGGTGGCATCCCCTGTTTTGACATGTGCGCGTTGGCAACCTGAAGCATGTCAGCAAAACCTCCCACAACGGAGGCATAGGAGTCGTCAAAACCCAGAATCGCAACGGTGGTCATGGCGGAGCCTTTTTTGGCGTGGATGGCGATATTCGCATATTTACCGTCGTTTTTGCCTATTACGTCATTCCATCAGTTTTCATACCGTTCACATCACGTTGCTTCCCCAGGCTACAGAAGAGATAACCATGCCCCATCTTGCCAATACTTCGGTCAATGCGACTGTTGCGCGTCACCAGGATCGCCTGTATCACGACCTGGATACCCCCCAGGAAATCCTGGCTATCCGCCAGGAGATTCGTCGCTTCGCCGACGAACATGTCGCCCCGGTGGCTTACGCCATTGGTCACACAGAGGAGTCCGTTGCAGCGTTCCCGCGTGACTTGTTCGCCAAAATGGCCAAGGCCGGTTTATTCGGCATTCCCTTTGCCACCGATGTTGGCGGGCGAGGGCTCAAATACCCCACCGCAGCCACTGCCGTGATGATCGAGGAGCTGGCCTACCATTCGAACTCGGTGGCCGCCATCGTGGACGTGCACTGCATTCTCGCGGGTAATGCGCTGAACCACGGGTCGGACTCGATCAAGCAACGCTATCTCAAGCCTTTGCTCAGCGGCGACAAGATAGGGAGTTTCGCGACTACCGAGCCAGATGCCAGTACCGACTTGAGCGTTGAGGCCATGGGCACCCATGCTACGCGCACCGAAGATGGTTACATCGTCAACGGCCGCAAGCGTTTCATTTCCAACGCCCCAGTTGCCGACTTTGTTGTACTGCTCTGTGTCGATGGCGCGCGCATGACCGAGTTGGTGGTCGAGTTGAATTGGCCAGGTGTTCGTGTTGGCGAACCCGACAAGAAAATGGGCAACCATGGTCAACTGACGGCGGACATCTACTTCGACAACGTCAAAGTGCCCATGACGAATGTTGTTGGCCAGCCCGGTGAAGGTCTCAAGATAGCGTTGCAAACACTGACGTTCGGGCGCATCGGGATTGCCGCCAGCGGGACCGGCATGGCTCAGGCATTGTTTGATCACAGTATCGCGCGGCTCAAGACGCGCCGGGCTTTTGGCAAAGCCATTGCGCAGTTCCAACACTGGCAGTTCAAGATGGCTGAACGCGCCACTGAAATCGAGAACGCCCGCAACCTATATCTCAAGGCCGCTTTACGCATGGACGAAGGACTCGCTTTCCCGGAGCCCGAGGCCGCAATGGCCAAATGGTACGGCACCAACCTTGCTGGTGAGTTCGCCCGCGACGCGGTACAGATCTTTGGTGGCTATGGCTTTATGCGCGAGCTCGCGGCGGATGGTTCGCACTACCGTGTCGAAGAGATCTATCGCGATTGCAAGATCGCCGAAATCTATGAGGGAACCAATGAGATTCAAAAGCTAGTCATCGCACGCGCAATCTTCGGCAAAGACATCACCGGCTGATTGGATGGCCAATCCAATGGAGAGCTGTCCAATGCACATTCTCATTATCCATGCGCACAACGAGCCGCAATCGTTCAATGCGGCCATGAAAGATCTGGCGGTCGAAGAAATGCGGGGGCAAGGGCACTCTGTCGAAGTGTCTGACCTGTATGCCATGAGTTGGAATCCGGTCGCCAGCGCAGCTGATTTTGGCTGCCGCGTAAATTCCGAGTACCTGACGTATGCCTTGGAACAGCGTCACAATTGCTCGCAACGCACACTGGCACCGGACATCCAGAAGGAGCTGGACAAGTTGCTGGAGGCCGATCTGGTGATCTTCAACTTCCCAATCTATTGGTTCTCGATGCCGGCAATCATGAAAGGCTGGATAGACCGAGTATTGGTATCTGGCGTCTGCTATGGCGGAAAGCGCTTTTACGATCAGGGCGGCCTGGTTGGCAAGAAGGCCATGCTCGCCATCACTGTCGGCGGTCAACCACACATGTTGGTAAGCGGCGGTGTGCACGGTGAACTCAACGACATGCTCCGGCCCATCCTGCGTGGAACGTTGGCCTATACCGGAATGACAGTGCTTCCGACCTTTGTTGCCTATCACGTACCGTACATTTCTCAGGAAGCACGTGTCACTCAGTTGGCGATGTATCGACAGCACCTGCGTTCGCTGGACACACTGCAAGGGCTTTCATTCGTCTCACTTGATGAGTTCGATGAGAAATTGCACCCGATTTCCGCTCCCAATTCCAAGCAGGCACCACGTTTGCCTACATAGTTTTCTCATCATCGGTATCCCTATGAATCTCTGGTTTCGTCTTCTGTTTCTGCTGTTTCGTAGACCCTGGCGTAAAGCGGTCGACGGACGGCGTGGTCGTGATGCGAGGTCTTTTCCACTCTGCAGACGGCACGATTCCACCTGATGATTTCGTCCGAGAGTTGGGAATAGCAGAGCGCTCGCCCGTGATGTCCAAATGGTTGACAGACGGGTCGCAAAGTTGCGATGACATGAGCCGGCAGCTTCGAAGTGAAGAGGGTCTATCTGACCTGAGTCGCAGTTAGCGTGGTGGGCCGTTTCCAGTCTGACCGCTAGAGCCAGGGATCACGTCCTTTCTCTTCTTGATACCCACTGAAAACAAGTCCAGAATCAAGTCCTTTCCTGCTTCAGGAAGCAACGAAACCCTTTAGATTTCAATGGGTCGGACGCTAGATGCGAGTCTCGTTTCCCGCTCCAATTATTGCTTGGCGACATACTCGAAGGTGCGCACCTCGTTGAGGAGTTGCGCCTCGATTTTGGCGGTCTTGGCCTTGAGCGGAGCGGTGTGGTTAGCCACGTCGCGGCGTGCGCCGCGGGCAATGTCGCGCGCTTCTTTCAGGCCGATTTCGGGGTAAGCGCCGATTGAGAAGCGGTTTTCCTTGCCATGCAGCCGATACTTCAAGCGCCAGAACTTGGAAGGGGATTTGCCGACCTTGCTCGACACCCCTTACCTCCAAGTAGAGGCCAGGGACTTCGCCATCGGCGTGTTTGCCGGGTTCGGTCAGCGAGCGGATCAAGGCATCGCTGAGTTTTCGTTTGAAAACAACCGCATTATCTGGGGGCATCGGTGGGGGCATCCTTTTTAAGGAACCGAAATTTGCCCCGGTTATGCCCCCATGAGTCGTGGAATCCATTGGATTTAGACAGGCGGCAGTGGACCGAAATTACCAATAAACGCTTGTTATAAAACAGTTTTATGGAATTTACTGGAACTCCATTACAAGCTATCGGGGTCCCCAAAGAACATCTGAATCCGCGACCTTAACCACCGCTCCCCCGGATCATTATCCTGCGACCCACGCCAAGCCATGTGCAGCTCAAAACTGCGCACCGGCAACGGCGGATCTTCGGCTCGCACACCACCAGCCGCCGTCAACGCTTCAGCGGTGTAATCAGGCACGGTCGCAACAATATCGGTGCCACTGATAAGCGTACTGAGCCCATTGAACTGCGGCACCGCCAGCACCACATGCCGTTTGCGCCCCAGCTTCTCCAGCTCTTCATCGATAAAGCCGCTCAGGTCGCCCGCGAACGAAACCAAGGCATGGGGGCGGGCGCAGAAGTCATCCAGGCTCAACGGCCCCGGTACCGTGTCGGCCCGCAACAGTTTCGGCATGCTGCGGCGCAGCACTTTGCGCTTGGCGTTGGCCGGCAGGTCGGCGGTGTAGCTAACGCCGATGGAAATCTCGCCCGAGGCGAGCAGGCTCGGCATCAGGATGTAGTTGGCCCGACGCACCACCAGCACGATTCCCGGCGATTCTGCGCGCAGCCGTTTGAGCAGCATTGGCAGCAGCGCGAATTCAACATCATCCGACAAGCCGATGCGGAACACCGCGGTGCTGGTCGCCGGGTCGAATTCCGCCGCACGACTGACCGCGGTGGAAATCGAATCCAGGGCTGGAGAGAGCAGGGCGAAGATTTCCACTGCTCGGGCGGAAGGCTCCATGCTGCGGCCGGTACGCACGAACAACGGGTCATCGAACAGCCCGCGCAGGCGCGAGAGCGCCGCACTGATGGCCGGCTGGCCGAGGAACAATTTTTCCGCAGCGCGGGTCACGCTGCGTTCGTGCATCAGTGTTTCGAAAACGATCAACAGGTTCAGGTCGACACGACGCAGGTCATTACGATTCATCTGGAGTCCTGGCAGAGTCAGCAAACTTGACGTGAGCGGCCATATGAGAACAATGGCCGGCATGAATCTTACGGGGAAAGACTGGTACTCTGCACAGGGTAATTCAGTTTTTTCTGAAAGGCTGCTTCGGTTTTTCACGGCATTGGATGATGTCGCCGTCGCTGCGGAATCAATGACAGGCATGTCGACTATTAATAGCCACTGATGGTCTTGGGTAGAAAGCCCAGATAGAGTTCAGGGCATTAGAGGTTACTTTGACGAGGTTTGCGATGTCCCGCACGATCCGTTTTCACAAGTTTGGTCCAGCCGAGGTGCTCAAATGCGAAGAGCATGCGGCCGCTCTGCCTGCGCCGGGCGAAGTGCAGGTGCGCGTCGAAGCGATAGGCATCAGCTGGTATGACATTCTCTGGCGCCAGAACCTGGCCTCATCCCATGCACGTCTGCCGTCAGGCCTTGGCAGTGAAATGGCCGGTGTGGTCACCGCGCTCGGCGAGGGCGTCGATGACCTGGCTGTCGGTGACAAGGTTGCCAGTTTCCCGGCCGAAAGCCCTAACGACTACCCGGTCTATGGCGAACAGATCGTTCTGCCACGCACGGCGCTGACCCGCTACCCGGACGTGCTCAGCCCGATCGAGGCCAGCGTGCACTACACGCCGCTGCTGGTCGCCTACTTTGCCTACGTTGATCTGGCGCGAGTCAAACCCGGGCAATTTGCCCTGGTGACCGACGCCAGCCACTGCGCCGGACCGTCGTTCGTGCAACTGGGCAAAGCCCTTGGTGTGCGGGTGATTGCTGCGACAAAAACCGCGGATGAGCGTGAGTACCTGCTGTCCCTGGGCGCCGAGAAAGTCATCGTCACCGAAGAACAGGATCTGCTGATGCAGATCAACAAGATCACTGATAACCGCGGCGTCGATGTGGTGTTCGATGGCCTTGGCGGGCCGCAGATGTCGCTGCTCGGCGATGTGCTCGCCCCTCGTGGCAGCCTGGTGCTCTATGGCCTGCAAGGAGGTAACCAGACGCCGTTCCCGGCCTGCGCGGCGTTCCAGAAGAACATTCAGTTTTTCGTGCACTGCATCGGTAACTTCACCGGCAAGCCGGAACTGGGCATCATTCAGGACCAGGTCGCATTGCAGCGTGCCCTGCGTGACATCAACCAACTGACCGCCGACCGCGTGCTGCTGCCGCTCAAAACCCGGGTCTTCCCGTTTTCCGAGTTTGTCGAAGCGCACCGCTATATGGGCGAATGCCCCTGTCGCGAACGGGTCGCCCTTCAGGTCGAACCTGCTTAACCCTTCCTCCGCCAAGAGTCCGCCGAACACGGACTCTTCTGCTGGCAGTCGCTCCAAAATGAGACGTGTCATCGATCTGTCGGTGGTCCGGTTCAGCAACTGAGCTGGTTTTTGCTCTCAATCTGTATCTTCTAATCATTATGTAAGCCCTGATAATTGAATGATTACTTTCATCTCAAGGAAAGAGTCATGGCTGAGTATCAGGCTGAAACTCCTCAATGCGCGCCGGCAATATATGCTCAACAAATAATGCGGCGTCGCTCAGTTGTCTTACATTCATGGGCAACTTCTTTCTTTATTTCTTGTGCTAAGTGTCTGTGGGACGCTGTCGGAAATTTCCTAGGAAAACCCGCCGGAGCCCAAGGCGCCCGTTCTGCGGGGCATTGCGCCGATATGGATCTCCCTGGGTTACCCGTAGCGTTCAAACATTTCAAATAATTACACAATGCTTAAGTGCTAGCATTTGAATAACAGCACCGGCACTCCATTCATGACAAACAACCTGTTGCGCAATACACCTCGTTATTTGCGTGGCATCGTACTTTTGAGTCACAGGTAAATAATGATGACCGCTACCCATGATCAGGCAATGAACTATGTTTATCAGCAAATGCTGCAGCGCTTGCTGGGTTTTTTCTCTCGCGCCGAGCGCACGGCATTGCAATTGCTGATTCAGCGCCTGGTGATGTCCGCAGGAGGTTTGGAGCGTATCGGCGATTACAAGGTGCTGTCGATCCAGTCCGGGTCCCGCGACAGCTGCTACACCCTGGCGCTACTGCGTGCCGCGCAGCTGAGTATTGCCGGCCGGGCACCGGCGACGTTTCAGCTGCGAGTGGCGACCTTGCGCTTGAACGGTGCGGCCTCGACAGCCTTGGAAAACATCCATCGCAGCTGCAGTGCATTGTTTCTCTACGACGATCCCCGGGTCGAAGTGTTGATGGTCGATAATCGCGAAGTCCTGCCGTTCAATCATCTGGCGCCGATCTCTGAAGCCGGTCGTGAGTCGAATCGGCTCAATCTGCTGATGGTCGGGCACCGCCGTGTCTGGGACGGGCCGCTTGATCTGTGGGATGACGGGTATCTGGCGACCGGCGAGTTTTACGGACAAATCGCCCGTTGGGACCAGGGTGTCGACGCATTGATCAGTAGCGATACGCCCCGTCGGCAGAAGCAGTTTCTCGAGGGGTTGAATCGTGCGGCGGCCAAGGCCGGGCTCAAGGCGCCGGACTGTCACGAAACGGGCTACGAGTGTCTGTTCGCGCGACTCGATGAATTGGGCAGCGATTGCTACCGCGAGTTTTATCCTGAGTCTGCCCAGGCGGCGTGGCGTCCCGCCGAACGTTTTGAAGCGTGTCGCCGCACGACCTTCATCGATATTCACGACATGCTGGTCAGCAACCTGGAAGAGCGCTGGCCACTGCTCACCGATTTCCTCGGGTTTCAACCTGACGAGTTGTCGGCTCAGCTCAGTGATAACGGCTACGTCAGCTTGTCGATATCCGCGCATCTTCGTGGCTTGCAAGCGTGCTTTGTACAGGGTCGCAGCTACGAGGAAGGCATTGGCGAGTACCTGCAGCGGGCGCTGGTGATGATGCGTCGCAAACACGTTCCAGAGCGCTTTTGCGAACAGGCCATGGAAACCTTCGGCAACCCGATGACGATGACCGACCAGCGCGCATTGGCATCGGCTGAAGCACAAAAGAGCCTCGGTTTGAGCGAGGCTCAACTGGTGTGTCTACTGTTTGCCCCGTTTGTCGATAACGGCGCGGCGCTTGAGCATTTTCTCCGTCAGTGCCATCCCGGCATGCTCGTGGCGTTGCCGGACTTGCACCGGGCAATGCAGGGCGGCCCGGCTCCCGAGCAGGTTCTGCAATGGATGGTCGATGTCAGCGGGTTGCCCGTGAGTCTGATCAGTAGGCTTTACCGCATGGGGCCGGTGGTTCGGGATGAGGGCAGGGCTCTCGGCCTGGAAAGCGTCGAGGTGGGTGGGCAAGCTGAAGTCGTGGAGCCTGGCGGTGAAACGACTGTGGCTGGCGAATGGTCGACGGGCCGGTGAACGTGACTGGTTCGACGGATCCGGCAAGGATGCGTCACGACGTTCGTAGTCTGTTCGGCCATTACCCATGAAAGGACCACGAGATACCGATTTTGCGTACCAGGCGGTGTACCGTTACCTGACTAACCTGATCAATGAGCCGGGCAGTGACATGCAAGTGCGCCTGCCTTCATTGCGGCAGTTGGCGCACCGCCTGAGTGTGTCGATCTCGACCATTCAGTACGCTTATTCGCTGTTGGAAAAAGAAGGGCGCGTCTATTCAGTGGCCAAATCAGGCTACTACGCACTCCCCGTGTCCTCAATCGGCATGCCCGGTAGCGGCAAGGACCTGCTCGAAACGGTTTATGTCAATGCCAGGCGTCCTGGCATGCTGGTGCTGAGCGCCGATGAACCGGCGTTATTACAACCCCTGGATAGCCCGTTGCTGTTACTGGAGAGAGAACTGCTGCGCCAGTATCCGCGCCAGCCGCAACCGTCTTCGCAACCCTGCGGCGAGCTGGAGCTGCGCGCAGCCCTGGCAGCGCGCTACACCACTTCGCCGACCCGTTGCTGGCATGCTGATGATGTCTATATCGGCGCCGATCTGCGTGGCGTACTGGAAATATTGATCGCCGTCCTTGGTCTCAAGGATGCTGTGGTGGTGGTCGAGTCACCGTGCGACTGGGCCATTCTGCGCCTGTTTCAAGACGCGGAGGTGCAGGTGGTCGAGCTGCCGCTGCAAGCCAATGGTGGCCTGGATCCTGAGCAGTTGAAGAAGCTGCTTGAGACTGAGCAGGTACGACTGGTGATGCTTTCATCGAGGCTGAATATGCCCCGGGGCAGTGTGGCGCCTGACAGCAACAGGCAAATCACCGCACAGTTGCTGGAGCGACACGGCAGTTGGGTGCTGGAAAACGATTGTTACGGCGAGCTCGAATTCGAGCCGAGCGGCCTGCGGTTTCGTGATCTGCTGGACCCGGATCGGCTGATCGTGTTCTCCACATTCGAGAAAATCATCGGGTCGGAGGCACCCTTCGGCTATTTGCTGTCGCGACAGCTGCGTGCCGAATTGCAACGGCACTTTCTGCTGCGCGCTTTCCGCTTGTCGCTGATTCGTCAGAAAGCTATTGCGCGGCTGTACAGCAACGGACGCATTGATCAACACCTGCTGGTGTTGCGTCGACTGCTCAAGGAACGCATGGTGCAGATGACTCGGTTGCTGGAAGAGCGTCTGCCCGATGCGTTGCACTTCGTCGAGCCCCAGGGCGGGGCGACAATCTGGATTCGTTCGTTGCGCCAGGTCGATGTGCATCGAGTGTTCGAGCGTTTGCTCAAGCAGCATGTGGTGATTGCGCCGGGGGAGCTGTTCAGCCTGCACGGCCTGCACGGGCAGCATTTGCGCCTGAGTCACACCTTCGGTGGTCACCACGACCTCGCCGATGCATTGGGTCTGTTGGCGGATGCCTTGCGCCTCGAATCGATCGACTGAGCCGAGGCGCAAACCCTCCTCGGTACCTGACAATTGATAACGTCGCGCCCGGAGCAAACTGTCAGTAAACTGCGTTCTATTCCCGAACCACTCTTTCTCAGAGGTTTTGCATGACACTCAGTCCTTTTGCGGGCAAACCGGCACCGGCAGAACTGTTGGTCGACATCCCGCGACTGGTAACGGCCTATTACACCGGCCAGCCCGATGCAGCCATTTCTACCCAGCGCGTCGCCTTTGGCACGTCCGGACACCGAGGTAGCTCGTTCGATCTGAGTTTCAACGAATGGCACGTTCTGGCCATCAGCCAGGCGATCTGCCTGTACCGCGAAGCCCAGGGCATTGACGGTCCATTGTTCGTCGGGATCGACACCCACGCTCTGTCCACGCCGGCCGGTGCCAGCGCCCTGGAAGTCCTGGCGGCAAACGGTGTGACGGTGATGATCGCCGAAGGCGACGAGTACACGCCGACGCCGGCCATTTCCCACGCAATTCTTTGCTACAACCGTGGTCGAACTTCGGGCCTGGCAGATGGCATCGTCATCACCCCGTCTCACAACCCGCCACAAAGCGGTGGCTACAAATACAACCCTACCAACGGCGGCCCGGCCGATACCCACATCACCAAGTGGATCGAAGCCAAGGCCAACGAGCTGCTGGCGGCCAAACTCGCCGGCGTCAAACGCATCAGCTATGAGCAGGCCCTGAAGGCCAGCACCACCCATCGTCACGATTACCTCAACACCTATGTCGCTGACCTGATCAACGTGATCGACTTCGACGCCATCCGCGAGGCGAAGCTGCGTCTGGGTGTCGATCCGCTGGGCGGAGCGGGGGTACGCTACTGGTCGGCGATTGCCGAGCACTATCGCCTGGACCTGGAGGTGGTGAATAAACAGGTCGATGCGACGTTCCGTTTCATGACCGTCGACTGGGACGGGCAGATCCGCATGGACCCATCATCCAGCCACGCCATGCAAGGTCTGATCGGTCTGAAAGAGCGTTTCGACGTGGCCTTTGCCTGTGACCCGGACCACGACCGCCATGGCATCGTGACCCCGTCCGGTGGTTTGCTGGCACCCAACAACTACCTTGCAGTGTCGATCGATTACCTGTTCCAGAACCGTCCGCAGTGGCGTGCCGATGCGGCTGTGGGTAAAACCGTGGTCAGCAGCGGCTTGATCGATCGCGTCGCCAAACGCCTGGGCCGCCGTCTGTACGAAGTGCCGGTTGGGTTCAAATGGTTTGCCGACGGCCTGTTCGACGGCTCCCTCGGTTTTGGTGGCGAAGAAAGTGCCGGCGCGTCGTTCCTGCGCAAGGATGGCAGTGTCTGGTGCACTGACAAGGATGGCTTGATTCCGGCGCTGCTGGCGGCCGAAATGACTGCCCGCACCGGGCGTGACCCAAGTCAGGCCTATCGCGCGTTGACTGATGAACTGGGCGAACCGTTCTCGGTACGGGTCGATGCCAAGGCCAACCCTGAGCAGAAAGCGCTGCTGAGCAAATTGTCGCCAGACCAGGTCACCTCCACTCAACTGGCGGGCGAAGCGATCCAGAACATCCTTAGCCATGCACCGGGCAACGACCAGGCCATTGGCGGTCTGAAAGTCATGACCGAGAACGGTTGGTTCGCGGCACGGCCGTCGGGCACTGAAGACATCTACAAGATCTATGCGGAAAGTTTTGTGAGCGACGACCACCTCAAGCAACTGGTGGCAGAAGCTCAGACCTTGGTGGATGGCGCGATTTCTGCGAAGTGATTGAGGGCCCTGTGGCGAGGGGGCTTGCCCCCGTTGGGTTGCGAAGCGGCCCCAGAATTTCGAAATTCCCGTAGATTTTGCGAGTGCTACGCACTCGAACGGGGGCAAGCCCCCTCGCCACAACGGCTAAATGTAAAAAAGGGGCGATCCATCAACGGTCGCCCCTTTTTTTGTCCCGCTGTCCCGTCCTGAATAAGGTTTACACCTTCTGATCTGTTTTTCAGGAGGACGTAATGGAATCAGCAAAAAGGCGTAGTCAGCGAGACTA
>NZ_JBWCCN010000033.1:0-26919 GCF_056279485.1 Pseudomonas sp. TE12508
TTGCACGGGTCGTATTTGCACTGCTGAAAGGGCAGAGTGAATACCAAGCGAAAACGGGTTGAGGGCTTCCCCTCAACCATAGAATCTCCCACAGGGATTGCGCCTGACTGACAGGTATTGCCGATTCATGCCTGCCTTGTACGCTTGCCGATATCGCTCCATCCACCCAGCAGTCCTCGCAATTGACCGTCCGCACTGTAGAACGGCACCGTCCACTGGTAGATATCCCTGACTCCATCCTTGAACATCAACTGACGTTCGCTGAAGCGAGTCTTGCGAGTACCGAGCTGAACCATGAACTCGGTGTGCAGCTGCTCGGCAGTCTCTTTGGGCAAGACATCGACTTCGATCAGTTGTCGACCCTGTACCTGGTCGAAACGGGTCGACAAGTTCTCCTCATAACTTTTGTTGCACATGATCAAACGCCCTTCCAGATCACGCACGAACATCGGATCGGGCATGGCGCCTATCAACGCATGCTGAAATGCGAGCTGGTCATTAAGGTCTTTCTCGGCATCCCGACGTTGTTCGATCAGGGCGGCGAGCCGACGGTTCCACAGCAATGAAAGCAGGCCGAACAGGCTAACGATGAACAGGCTCCAGCAGCCCCACTGGGTTACCCGCTGCCAGGCCGAGGGCGCATGTACCGGTGCAATTCCATTCAGCCATTTCAGCCGTATGGCGCGTAGCTCGGCAGGCGGGAATGCTTCGAGCGCCTTGTTGAGGATGCTCAATAAGTGCGGTTGTCCTTTGCGGACCGCCAAGTGATCAGCCTCCCACTTGCCCTCCACCGCAGGCCCTACCTTGAGCCGGTCCGAGGGATAAAGCTGCGCTCCGATTTCATTTTCTATGGTGGCGTAGGCCTCGCCACTTTCCACCAGCGCCAAGGCTTCAGCGTAGGTTTTGACCAGACGCAGCTCAATCGCCGGGTAATCACGACGAATCACACCCTCCAAGGCGTGCCGGGCCGGCAATACCAGGACTCTTCTGGAAAGTTGTTCCAGGGACTGTAACGCCGGTGTGTCGGCCAGCCCCACGAGTACCCAACCCGCCCCGCCGAATGCATGGCTGAAATCCAGGAACACCTTGCGCTCGTCATTTATTGCCAACGTCGTGCTCATGTCCGCCGCGCCGCTTTCCAGTAGTTCCAGCAGTTGATCGGTAGAAAACGACTCTTCATGGACGAACCGCAGCCCTGTCATGGCGCTGATTCGGTCGAGCACATCGTTGTTCAAACCGCTCCAGTGACCATACTCATCCTTGAACAGGTACTGCGGGTACTGCGCCGACGCGACAACGACCTCGGGATGATCACGAACCCATTGCAGCTCCTGAGCATCCAGCTCAATGCGTGCGACGGCGGTTGGCTCCCTGGACTCATGTGTCACCCATTGCGCTGCCTTTACCCATTGCCCGAAGCCCAGGGCGCCCAGCAAAAACATCCAGCACACGGCTGGTTTAAACCCTCTGAAAAACAGCATTGCCACTTCCTTGGTAATCGTCTCGCCCGTCCTTCATGGGCGGCTCTTCTTTTACGAAACCCGGCAAGTGTGGCATGCAGAAATGAGAAAGCCCGTCAGGAGACGGGCTTCAAAATGTGACAGCTTTTACCGGTTACAGCGGCTTGCCGCGGTTGCCATGCTGACTGACAAAGGCCTGTACGGCTTTCAGGTCGTTCGGCAACACGGTGCAACGCTCATCTCGCTCAAACAAATCAGAAAGATGTGCAGGTAGTTCAAGCGCTTTTCCTACACCGGCTTTTTCCACTGCGTCCGGGAATTTGACCGGATGGGCTGTACCGAGGATCACCATCGGGATATCCAGGCTGCGACGGCATTCGCGCGCGGCCTTCACGCCGATGGCAGTGTGCGGGTCCAACAGCTCGCCGGTTTGCTCAAAGACTTCGGCAATGGTTTCGCACGTTTGGGCGTCGTCCACGGCCAGCGAATCGAACAGTTTGCGTGCCTCGGTCCAGCGCTCCTGTTCGACGCTGAAACCGCCACCCTGCTTGAAGGTGTCCATCAAGCCGGCTATTGCCGCGCCGTTGCGACCGTGCAGGTCGAACAGCAGGCGTTCGAAGTTCGACGACACCATGATGTCCATGGACGGCGACAGCGTGGCGTGCAGGGTTTCCTTGACGTACTGATTGCCGCTCATGAAGCGGTGCAGGATGTCGTTGCGGTTGGTGGCGACGATCAACTGATTGATCGGCAGGCCCATGTTGCGCGCCAGGTAACCGGCGAAGATATCGCCGAAGTTGCCGGTTGGTACCGAGAACGACACCGAACGCGCCGGGCCACCCAGCTGCAGGGCTGCGTGGAAGTAGTAAACGATCTGGGCCATGATCCGCGCCCAGTTGATCGAGTTCACCGCCACCAGGCGCGTGCCCTTGAGGAAGCTCTGGTCGGCGAAGCTGGCCTTGACCATTTCCTGGCAGTCATCGAAGTTGCCTTCGATGGCAATGTTATGGATGTTTTCGCCGAAGATGGTGGTCATCTGGCGACGCTGCACTTCGGACACACGGTTGTGCGGGTGCAGGATGAAGATGTCGACGTTTTCGCAGTGCTTGCAGCCTTCGATGGCGGCCGAACCGGTGTCACCGGAGGTGGCGCCAACAATCACCACGCGTTCGCCGCGTTTTTCCAGCACGTAGTCGAGCAAGCGACCGAGCAGTTGCAGGGCAAAGTCCTTGAACGCCAGGGTCGGGCCGTGGAACAGCTCCAGTACCCATTCGTTGCCATTGAGCTGACGCAGTGGCGCAACGGCGTTGTGGGAAAACACGCCATACGTTTCTTCAAGAATCTTTTTGAAATCGGCATCGGGAATGCTGCCGGTCACAAACGGGCGCATTACCCGGAAGGCCAGCTCGTGATACGGCAGGCCGGCCCAGGAAGCGATCTCTTCCTGAGTGAAACGTGGCAGGTTTTCCGGCACGTACAGACCGCCGTCGGTGGCGAGACCGGCCAGCAGGACATCTTCGAAATTCAGGGCCGGTGCCTGGCCGCGGGTACTGATATAACGCATGACTGGCTCCAATAGACAGTGTTCGCAATGCCGGGCTCGCGTGCGAGCCCGGTGAACGATAACGGCTTAGTTCAGGTGCTCGACGCGGATTCGTACGACCGGGCCGACCACGCCTTCCAAGGCCTCCAGGGCGGTGATCGCGTCGTTCATGTGCTGCTCCAGCACACGGTGCGTCAGCAGGATCATTGGCACCAGACCGTCATGCTCTTCGACTTCTTTCTGCATGATCGATTCGATGTTGATGCCGCGCTCCGACAGGATGCTCGCCACCTGAGCCAACACGCCCGGATGGTCCTTGGCCTGAATGCGCAGGTAGTAGGCGCTTTCACAGGATTCGATCGGCAGGATCGGATGGGCCGACAGCGAATCAGGCTGGAAAGCCAGGTGCGGCACGCGGTTTTCCGGATCGGAGGTCATGGCGCGAACCACATCCACCAGGTCAGCGATCACCGACGAAGCGGTCGGTTCCATGCCGGCACCGGCGCCGTAGAACAAGGTCGAACCGGCAGCATCGCCGTTGACCATCACCGCGTTCATCACGCCGTTGACGTTGGCGAGCAAACGATCGGCCGGGATCAGCGTCGGGTGCACACGCAACTCGATACCGGCCGCGGTGCTGCGCGCCACGCCCAGGTGCTTGATGCGATAGCCCAGCGCTTCGGCGTAGTTCACGTCAGCGGTGGTCAGCTTGGTGATGCCTTCGGTGTAAGCCTTGTCGAATTGCAGCGGGATACCGAATGCAATGGACGCCAGGATCGTCAGCTTGTGGGCTGCATCGATGCCTTCGACGTCGAAGGTTGGATCGGCTTCGGCGTAACCCAGGGCTTGCGCCTCGGCGAGTACGTCTTCGAAGGTGCGACCCTTCTCACGCATTTCGGTGAGGATGAAGTTGCCAGTGCCGTTGATGATCCCGGCCACCCAGTTGATGCGGTTGGCGGACAAACCTTCACGGATCGCTTTGATCACGGGAATGCCGCCGGCCACGGCCGCTTCGAACGCCACGATCACGCCCTTCTCGCGAGCCTTGGCGAAAATTTCATTACCGTGAACGGCAATCAGTGCCTTGTTCGCGGTGACCACATGCTTGCCATTCTCGATGGCCTTGAGTACCAGCTCGCGGGCAACGGTGTAGCCGCCCATCAGCTCTATAACGATGTCGATCTCAGGGTTCGTGGCCACTTCGAACACATCGTTGGTAATCGCAATACCGGTCGTCTGGAACTGAGGCTTTGGCGTGCGCATGGCAATTTGTGCCACTTCGATTCCACGCCCGGCACGACGAGCAATTTCCTCGGCGTTGCGCTGAAGTACGTTGAAGGTACCGCCACCGACGGTCCCTAACCCACAGATGCCTACTTTGACCGGTTTCACTGTGAACTCCCCATAAAACGGCCGACTCAAGGCCGGCCGTGAAAACAACCGCATACTCGCGGCTCTCTATTAATGGCCCGACAATATTGCCGCCGAACCATGATCGTCAAAGGCTGACCATGACGATGCGAAATTATTTCGCGCCCAATGCCAGTTTGGCGACTTGTGGCGCAGGCTGGTAGCCCGGAATGATCTGTCCGTCGGCCAAAACGATGGCCGGTGTACCGTTCACGCCGATCGACTGACCAAGGGCGAACTGCTTGGCTACCGGGTTCTCGCACTTGGCGGCCTTGATTTCCTTGCCATCGACCATTTTGTCCATGGCCGCTTTCTTGTCCTTGGAGCACCACACGGCTTGCAGTTGCTCGTCACCCGCCGAGCCCAGGCCCTGGCGCGGGAACGCAACATAACGCACTTCGATACCCAGCTTGTTCAGCGCCGGCACTTCGGCGTGCAGCTTGTGGCAATACGGGCATGTGGTGTCGGTGAACACGGTGATGTGTGATTTGGTTTCGCCGATTGCCGGGTAAACCACGGTTTCAGCCACTGGAATGTTATTGATCAGTTTGGAAATGCCCAGGCGCTCGGTCTTCTCGGTCAGGTTGACCGGTTTGCCGTCCTTGAGCTGGAACAGGTAGCCCTGAACGACGTATTGGCCATCGGCGCTGGCGTAAAGCACACGGCTGCCCTTGAGTTTGACTTCGTACAGGCCTGGCAACGGGCTGGCGGTGATGCTTTCGACCGGCACGTCGAGCTCGAGGGTTTGCAGGCTTTTACGAATGGCTTTGTCGGCCGTGTCATCGGCGACGGCAAAGGTGCTGACCAACGCAATGGCTGCGGCGGCGAAAATCTGGGTCAGACGCATGAGAACTCCTGAAGGCGGACAAATGGGACGATCAGAACACCCGTGCCGAAACACCGGGTCATAACCGCCCATCGTGCAAACCGGCAAAGCCTACCACATAAGGCCCCCGTGGCGAGGGGGCTTGCCCCCGTTCGGCTGCGCAGCAGTCGTCAATCCTCACGTCTCGGTCCATATATCAGAGATCGCCACAAAGGGGCTGCTTCGCAACCCAACGGGGGCAAGCCCCCTCGCCACAGGGCGGTATTTCCATTTCAGGAGCTGCGTTAGCCACGTGGGTGATGCTTGGCGTGCAGGTCCTGCAAGCGTGCGCGGGCGACGTGAGTATAGATCTGGGTGGTCGACAGATCGCTGTGGCCGAGCAACATTTGCACCACGCGCAAATCGGCGCCGTGATTGAGCAAGTGTGTGGCGAAGGCATGGCGCAGGGTATGTGGAGACAACGACTTGCCGATCCCGGCGACCTTGGCCTGGTGTTTGATGCGATGCCAGAAGGTCTGGCGGGTCATCTGCTCGCCGCGCAGGCTGGGGAACAGTACATCGCTGGGACGCCCGCCCAGCAACTCGCCACGGGCATCGCGCATGTAGCGCTCGACCCAGACAATCGCCTCCTCGCCCATCGGCACCAGTCGCTCCTTGCTGCCCTTGCCCATCACCCGCAGCACGCCTTGGCGCAGGTTGACCTGTTCCAGCGTCAGGCTGATCAGCTCCGTGACCCGCAAGCCACAGGCGTAAAGCACTTCCAGCATGGCGCGGTCTCGCTGACCGATGGCTTCGCTCAGATCAGGTGCTTTTAACAAGGCCTCCACATCCGCTTCCGACAAGGACTTAGGCAATGGTCGACCCAGTTGCGGCATATCGACACGCAAGGTCGGATCGACTGCAATCAGCTTTTCCCGCAGCAAATAGCGATAGAAGCCACGCACGCCGGAGAGAAATCGCGCTGTCGAACGGGGTTTGTAGTTTTGCTCCAGGCGCCAGGCCAGGTGATCGAGGATCAACTCGCGACCGGCGTTGATCAACTCCAGGCCCTTTTCCTGCAACCAACCGTTGAACAAGGCCAGGTCGCTGCGATAGGCATCGCGGGTGTTATCGGAAAGGCCTTTTTCCAGCCACAGGGCGTCAAGGAACTGGTCTATCAGGGGGTGATCAATGGCAGGCATGGGGTCTCGGACAGGCAGGCGTAAGGCCGCGAAAAATGAGGAGTCTTTCATAGCACGTTGGCGGCGAACATATAATTCAGGCACAAAAAAAGCATCCCTCTCGAGATGCTTCTTTTTGCTTGAGGCGCTCAGCTTATTGTTGAGCCGGTTCGTTCTGCCCCAGGATCAACTTGCCTTCCTTGTCGACCGGAATCTGGTTGCCCGGATCGCGATCCATCCGCACTTTGCCTTCCTTGCCATCCAGCGAATAACGAACGTCGTACCCTACAACCTTGTCGCTGATGTCATTCACGGTGTTACAGCGGGTTTGAGTGGTGGTGTAGGTATCACGCTCCTGCATGCCTTCCTGCACCTTGTTGCCCGCATAACCACCGCCGACCGCACCGGCCACTGTGGCGATTTTCTTGCCTGTACCGCCGCCGATCTGGTTGCCCAACAGGCCACCCGCCAGCGCGCCGACCACCGTACCGGCGATCTGGTGTTGATCTTTTACCGGCGCTTGCCGGGTAACCGTAACGTCCTTGCACACTTCACGTGGAGTCTTGATTTGTGTCTTGACCGGTTCAACGGCCAGCACTTGCGCATACTCAGGGCCGCTTTTAACCAGCTTGTAGGTGGCAACAGCACCCCCGGCAGTGACACCGACAGCACCCAATACCGCACCAACCAGCAACGACTTGTTCACATGAACCTCCTGACCATCACAGACGGGAAAACCCGCTTCTCCCAGCCTTGGAGCATAAAAAAAGGCGCGAGTTCAACACTCGCGCCTTCTCGGCCTACAGCTGGAAAAGCGATAACCGTTATGGACGGTCGTCGACTTCGGTCTCAGCCACCGCAGCAGGAATCAGGTCCTCGCTGCTCAGGTTCAGCCAGATCAGCACCACGTTCGCGATGTAGATCGACGAGTAAGTACCCGCCAGAACACCGATGAACAGGGCGATGGAGAAGCCAAACAGGTTATCGCCACCGAAGAACAACAAGGCCGCGATCGCCAGCAAGGTGGAGATCGACGTCGCCATGGTCCGCAGCAGGGTTTGCGTGGTCGAGATGTTGATGTTCTCGATCAGGCTGGCCTTGCGCAGTACCCGGAAGTTCTCACGAACCCGGTCGAATACCACGATGGTGTCGTTGAGCGAGTAGCCGATGATCGCCAGCACCGCCGCCAGTACCGTCAGGTCGAAGGTGATCTGGAAGAACGACAGGATACCAATGGTCACGATCACGTCGTGGATCAGCGAAACGATCGCACCGACTGCAAACTTCCACTGAAAGCGGAAAGCCAGGTAGATCAAAATGCCGCCCAGCGCCATCAGCATGCCGAGGCCGCCCTGATCGCGCAGTTCTTCACCGACCTGAGGGCCGACGAATTCGACGCGCTTGACCACCGCAGGGTTGTCGCCACCGAGCTTCTGCAAGGCCTCGGCCACCTGGTGACCCAGCTGCGGGTCTTCACCTGGCATACGCACCAGCAAATCGGTAGTCGCACCGAAGCTCTGTACGATCGCCTCGTGATAACCCGACGTCACCAGCTGCTCACGCACCTTGGTGACGTCAGCCGGACGCTCGTAGGTCAGCTCGATGAGCGTACCGCCGGTGAAGTCCAGCCCCCAGTTCATGCCCTTGGTGGCGACGCTGAACAGAGCCAGGACCGTAAGGAACAATGTGACGCCGAACGCAACGTTGCGAACGCCCATGAAGTTGATTGTACGTAACATGGCAGCCCCTTAAATCCACAACTTCTTGAAGTCACGACCGCCGAAGATCAGGTTGACCATCGCGCGGGTCACCATGATGGCCGTGAACATCGAGGTAAAGATCCCGAGGGACATGGTCACTGCGAAACCCTTGACCGGGCCGGTGCCCATGGCAAAGAGAATCCCGCCGACCAACAAGGTTGTCAGGTTGGCGTCGAGAATCGCGGTGAATGCCCGGCCGAAGCCTTCGTTGATTGCCCGCTGCACAGTCATGCCGGCCGCAATCTCTTCACGTATCCGCGAGAAGATCAGTACGTTGGCGTCGACCGCCATACCCATGGTCAACACGATACCGGCGATACCTGGCAGGGTCAGCGTTGCACCCAGCAGCGACATCAAGGCCAGCAGCATCACCATGTTCACCGTCAGCGCGACGGTGGCGATGAGGCCGAAGAAGCGGTAGATGGCCATGATGAACAGCGAGACAAACAGCATGCCCCACAGCGATGCATCAATACCTTTGGTGATGTTGTCGGCACCCAGGCTTGGGCCGATGGTACGTTCTTCAGCGAAGTACATCGGTGCCGCCAGACCACCGGCACGCAGCAGCAGCGCCAGCTCGGACGATTCGCCCTGGCCGTTCAGGCCAGTGATGCGGAACTGGGCACCCAGCGGCGACTGAATGGTCGCCAGGCTGATGATCCTCTTCTCTTCTTTAAACGTCTGAACCGGTACGTCTTTCTCGACGCCGTTGATCACTTGCCTGGTGTAAGTGGTGACAGGACGTTGCTCGATGAAGATCACCGCCATGCTGCGGCCAACGTTGTTACGCGTCGCACGACTCATCAGCTCGCCGCCATGGCCATCCAGACGGATGTTCACTTCTGGCGTGCCTTGCTCGCCGAAGCCAGCCTTGGCGTCAGTCACCTGGTCACCGGTGATGATCAAGCCACGCTCGATCAGCGCCGCAGGACGATTGCCTTCCCGGAACTCGAACGATTCGGAAGTGGCTTTCGAAGCGCCAGGCTCAGCCGCCAGACGGAACTCAAGGTTGGCCGTCTTGCCGAGGATACGCTTGGCTTCTGCAGTGTCTTGCACGCCCGGCAGCTCAACCACGATGCGGTTGGCGCCCTGGCGCTGAACGATAGGTTCGGCAACACCCAGCTCGTTGACGCGGTTACGTACCGTGGTCAAGTTCTGCTTGATGGAGTATTCGCGGATTTCCGCCAGCTTGGCCGGGGTCATCGCCAGACGCAGTACCGGTTGGCCATTGAGGTCGGCCGGAACAATATCGAAATCGTTGAAGTTCTTGCGAATCAGCGCACGCGCCTCTTCACGGGCTGCTTCATCAGTGAAGCCCAGCTGAATGGCACCGCCCAGTTGCGGCAGGCTGCGATAACGCAGACGCTCTTTACGCAACAGGCTCTTGACGTCGCCTTCGTAGACTTTCAGGCGTGCATCGAGGGCTTTGTCCATGTCCACTTCCAGCAGGAAGTGCACACCACCGGACAAGTCCAGACCCAGTTTCATCGGGTGCGCGCCAAGGCTGCGCAGCCATTGCGGGGTGGTTTGTGCCAGGTTCAGTGCAACGACGTAGTCATCACCCAATGCCTTGCGTACGACGTCTTTGGCTGGCAGCTGATCTTCAGCCTTGGTCAGACGGATCAGACCGCCCTTGCCGCCCGCAGCCAGGGTGGCCGCCTTGACGTTGATCCCGGATTCCTTGAGCGCGGTGCTCACACGATCCAGATCAGCCTGAGTAACCTGCAGCGCAGTGCTTGCACCGCTGACCTGAATGGCCGGGTCATCAGGGTATAGATTGGGAGCGGAATAAATCAGACCGATCGCCAGCACCGCCAGGATCAGAATGTATTTCCACAGAGGGTATTTGTTCAGCATCACGCCGCCCGCTTATGACGCGGGGCGCCTTGCGCGCCCCGTCGATTGAGTAGAAGTTGAAACTTAGATCGCTTTGAGCGTGCCTTTTGGCAGCGTGGCGGCGATGGCGCCTTTCTGGAATTTCATTTCGACGGTGTCGGAGACTTCCAGAACAACGAAGTCGTCGGACACTTTGGTGATCTTGCCGGCGATACCACCGGTGGTCACAACTTCGTCACCTTTTTGCAGGCTGCCCAGCAGGTTTTTCTGCTCTTTGGCGCGTTTGGCCTGTGGACGCCAGATCATCAGGTAGAAGATGACCAGGAAACCGACCAGGAAAATCCACTCAAAGCCGCCGCCCATTGGGCCTGCCGCAGGTGCAGCAGCGTCAGCCATGGCATTAGAGATAAAAAAGCTCATTTAGCACTCCAGTTGCAAATGTTGAATCTTGGGGTCAGAAAACTCAGTCCAAAGGCGGAACAGGTAACCCGCGTTTGGCGTAGAAGGCATCGACAAAGGCGGCCAATGTACCCTGTTGAATAGCCTCGCGCAAACCAGCCATAAGCACCTGGTAATGGCGCAAATTGTGGATGGTATTCAACATGCTACCCAGCATTTCGCCGCACTTGTCCAGATGGTGCAGATAAGCACGGGAGAAGTTCTGGCAGGTATAGCAATCGCAGGTCGGATCCAGCGGCGAATCATCATGGCGATGGAACGCGTTACGGATCTTCAGCACGCCTGTATCAATGAACAGATGCCCATTGCGGGCATTACGGGTTGGCATCACGCAATCGAACATGTCCACACCGCGGCGCACACCCTCAACCAGATCTTCCGGTTTGCCAACGCCCATAAGGTAACGAGGTTTGTCAGCCGGCATCTGGCCCGGCAGGTAATCCAGCACCTTGATCATCTCGTGCTTGGGCTCGCCCACCGACAGACCGCCAATGGCCAAGCCATCGAAGCCGATCTTGTCGAGGCCTTCCAGGGAGCGCATGCGCAGATCCTGGTGCATACCGCCCTGAACGATGCCGAACAACGCCGCGGTGTTGTCGCCATGGGCGTTTTTTGAACGCTGGGCCCAGCGCAACGACAGCTCCATCGATACGCGAGCGACGTCTTCATCGGCCGGGTACGGGGTGCATTCGTCGAAAATCATCACGATGTCCGAGCCCAGATCGCGCTGGACCTGCATAGACTCTTCCGGGCCCATGAACACTTTGGCGCCGTCGACCGGAGAGGCGAAGGTCACGCCCTCCTCCTTGATCTTGCGCATCGCGCCAAGACTGAACACCTGAAAACCGCCGGAGTCGGTCAGAATCGGGCCTTTCCACTGCATGAAATCGTGCAGGTCGCCGTGCTTCTTGATCACTTCGGTGCCCGGACGCAGCCACAAGTGGAAGGTGTTACCCAGAATGATTTCCGCGCCAGTGGCAACGATATCCCGCGGCAACATGCCCTTGACCGTACCGTACGTGCCCACCGGCATGAAGGCCGGGGTCTCGACGGTACCGCGCGGGAAGGTCAAACGACCGCGACGCGCCTTGCCGTCGGTAGCAAGTAACTCAAACGACATACGACTTTGGCGACTCATTCTATTTCCTCTGGGCCACGTGGTGCGGGATTACGGGTGATAAACATCGCATCACCGTAGCTGAAAAAGCGGTATTCGTTGTCGACGGCGGCTTTATAGGCGGCCATGGTCTCGGGATAACCGGCGAACGCCGAAACCAGCATCAACAGCGTGGACTCGGGCAAATGGAAGTTGGTAACCAGGGCATCGACCACATGAAACGGCCGCCCCGGGTAGATAAAGATGTCGGTATCGCCACTGAACGGCTTGAGCACGCCATCGCGCGCGGCACTTTCCAGAGAACGCACGCTGGTGGTCCCCACCGCCACCACGCGACCACCGCGAGCGCGGCAGGCCGCAACGGCATCGACCACGTCCTGGCCGACTTCCAGCCATTCACTGTGCATGTGGTGATCTTCAATCTTCTCGACGCGCACCGGCTGAAAGGTGCCGGCGCCGACGTGCAAGGTCACGAACGCAGTCTCAATGCCCTTGGCGGCAATCGCCTCCATCAGCGGCTGGTCGAAATGCAGCCCCGCCGTCGGCGCTGCCACCGCGCCCAGGCGCTCGGCGTAGACCGTCTGATAACGCTCGCGGTCCGAGCCTTCATCCGGACGGTCTATATAAGGAGGCAGCGGCATATGCCCCACGCGGTCGAGCAGCGGCAACACTTCTTCGGCAAACCCCAGCTCGAACAACGCATCGTGACGCGCCAGCATCTCGGCCTCGCCACCGCCGTCGATCAGGATCTTCGAACCCGGCTTGGGCGACTTGCTGGAACGCACATGGGCCAGCACACGATGACTGTCGAGCACCCGCTCCACCAGGATTTCCAGCTTGCCGCCGGAAGCCTTCTGGCCAAACAGCCGCGCCGGAATCACCCGGGTATTGTTGAACACCATCAAATCGCCCGGGCGCAAATGCTCGAGCAAATCAGTGAATTGACGGTGTGCCAGGGCGCCGCTGACCCCGTCCAGGGTCAACAGGCGACTACCGCGACGCTCAGCCAAAGGATGGCGAGCAATCAGCGAATCAGGGAGCTCAAAAGTAAAGTCAGCAACGCGCATGATGGGGTTCGTCTAGCAGGGCCGGGAAGTCTAGCGGAAATATCAAAAATTCTCCATGTACCTGATTGACCAACGGTTATCTCATCTCTATACTTCGCCGCCATTGAGCCCTGATGGCGGAATTGGTAGACGCGGCGGATTCAAAATCCGTTTTCGAAAGGAGTGGGAGTTCGAGTCTCCCTCGGGGCACCATTTGCAGTACATAGACGACTACCAGCGTCTACGCAACACCCCTAGAGCCCGCTAACTGCGGGCTTTTTGGTCTCTGGGGTTCCACCCCCATCTCTTGCAAGCCAGCCTCTTTTGGGTACATTTTCTGTACATATTCCAGTTCGAGAACCGGAGGTGTACAGCAATGCCATTGACCGCCTTGCAAATCAAAGCGTCCAAGCCTGCCGACAGACCGTTCACGTTGAGTGATAGTTCGGGTCTTGCCCTGCTGGTGAAACCCAACGGCAGCAAGTATTGGCACTTCCGGTACACGTATCAGGGTCGGGCGGCGCGCATGTCACTGGGCGTGTATCCGCATATCTCCTTGCAGGAAGCCCGTGAACGAGCTGCAGAATGCCGCAACCTACTTAAGCAAGGCACCAACTCCGGTGCCAAACGCCGCGATGGTTCGCTACGCAAAATGGGAGGAAATCGATTTTGAGGAAGGGATTTGGACCATCCCGAGCCAGGATCCATTTCTCCGGGGCTATGCCTTGCCAGCGCGCCTGCTGGCCAAGCTAGCGGCGGCGCGATCGCATCGGCATTTAAAGGGGATGCGTTTCCGATGCAGTAGCCAAGAGTGCTCTTGCTTCCTGCAAGTGCTTGCGGAACCGGATGGCATAGTCCTCTGCAACTGCCGCCTGAATGCTGAAACGGCTGGCCAGCGCACGACGCCAATCAGCCACTCGACTCAGTCCATCAAACAACTGATGATTGGGCTCGAATCCAAGTATGTCGAAGTAGCGAAAAACTGGAGCCACGGCGATGTCGACCATGCTGAGCCTCTCGCCGGAGAAATAAGGGCCGTCCGATATTTCACTGTCGAATCGTTCCAGCCTTCCTCTCAACGCTACAGATTTGCCAAGGGCTGTCTGCTGGTCGGTGGCGTTCAAAAATCCCCATGCATCCGCCAGTGTGGCAGAGGCGAATTCGATCCATGCACGGTGTTGTGCTCGGATCAACGCATTCATTGGATGTAACGCAGGTTCCGGGTACACCTCCTCCAGGTATTCGCAAATGGCGACGCTCTCGAATAGAACGGACTCGCCTTCATTGCCGTCTGGAACCTTGAGCAGCGGAACCTTACCGCTTGGCGACATCGCCAGAAACCAGTCTGGCCTGTCGCGAAGATCGACATCGATACGCTGAAAGGTAATACCTTTTTCGAGTAACACGATGGCCACTCGCTGAACGAATGGGCATAACGGATGGCTGACGAGTGTGAACTGTGACTGTGGCATTGGAATAGACCCACTGAAGAATCAAAGCCCGCCGCCACGAGTGGGAGCGGGCCGTATAGAAGCTACGTCCGTGACTTCAAGAAAGCCTGAGTGGCAATCAGTTTTCCGTAAAAGCGCAGGAGACGTTCCTTCGCGTATCGTTGGCAGCTAAAGCGAGCGGCCACCGTCGACGATGAGTTCCGAGCCAACCGTCCATCGTGACTCGTCTGACGCCAGGTACAGCACGGCCTTGGCCACTTCCTCGGGCGTACCAAACCGGCCGAACGGAATGGTCGCTGCGATATCCTGGTTGAGCTGTTCGCGATAGGCATCGGGAATACCGAGCTTGTCGTAAAGCGGCGTATCAACCGGGCCAGGGCTGACTGCATTGACCCGAATACCACGCGGGAGCAGTTCGCTAGAAAGCGTCTTCGACATGTTCAGGAACGCGGCCTTGGTCGCGCCATAAACTGATGAACGCGCGGCGCCGAGGTGTGCACTAACCGAGGTATTGAGAACCACCGACGCAGGGTTCGCGAAGACTGGTAGCAATGCCTGGATCAGAAAGTACGGCCCCTTAACGTTGATGTCGAAGGAGCGATCGAACATTTCCTCCGTCCACTCTTCGATCGGCAGCCAAACGGATACGCCTGCATTGAGAAAGGCAACATCGAGTTGGCCATAGTGAGTCTGAACGGCCTGCGCCAGTTCCTTCTGCGCATCGATGCTGGCTGAGTCAGCACGCAGTACCAATACTTCGCTTCCCAGTTCCGCCTGGGCCTTTGCGATGGACTCCGGATTGACTCCGGTAACGATCACGCGCGCGCCTTCGGCGAGGAACTGCTTAGCCGTTTCCAGGCCAATGCCGCTGGTGCCGCCGGTGATGAGAGTGCGTTTGCCTTGCAATCGGGACATGTAAGTTTCCTTTTCGGTTTTTCACGGTCAGTCGATGTACTGACCTGCCAGAGGGAAACTATGTATTCATACCTGTGCATTGATAAGATGACCTATTCGAATACATTTCATGCTTGTATTGCATGAATGAGAGGCCTAGATGGATCGACTACTGCTGATGACCTGCTTTGTTCGCGCTGTTGAGACAGGAAGCTTCTCGGCTGCAGGGCGTGACCTGGGGCTGGGGCAGCCTAACGTCAGCCGCTATGTGGCGGCGCTGGAAGATCATTTGCAAACCAGGCTGCTTCACCGATCCACACGAAAGCTTGCCCTCACCCCCGAGGGAGAACGCTATTACGCAGATGCACGGCGCATTCTCGATGCCGTGGAAGAATCGGAGTCGTCCTTCAGGGAGAACGTCGCCCCGTCCGGATTGTTGCGAGTCGCCTGCCCGACCGCGCTAGCCCATGCATTCGTGGTGCCGCATGTATCCACATTTCTGGAGCGCTATCCAGAGTTGACGCTCGACCTGCAGATCAATGATCGCTATGTGAATCTGGTCGACGAAGGGGCTGAACTGGCGATCCGCATCGGACATCTGGAAGACAGCGCAATGCGTGCCCGGCCGCTAGGCTGGTTCGAGCGTGTATGCGTTGCCAGCAAGGGATACCTGGCCAAACGCGGAATCCCCACGACGCCCAATGATCTGAGAACGCACGATTGCCTGATCTACACCCTGCTGTCGACAGGCACCACATGGCGCTTTCGGGATATCGATGTTCCCGTTTCTGGCAGGCTTCGGGTCAACTCACCTGAAGCCATACGAGAGTGTGTAAACGAGGGACTGGGGATCGCACAGGGGCCCGAATGGCTTTACGAGGAAGGGCTGAAAAATGGCAATCTGCGGGTGTTGCTTAGGGACTACGCAGCTCCGGCCGTCCCCGTGCAAGTCATTTACGTTGCCGACCGGCTTCTCCCCAAAAGGGCCATTGTATTCATGGATTTCATCGCCGAGGTGTTCGCAAAAAATTCTGCATTTAACGATCAACCCAGACCATCATAATTGCAGTAGTCTGCAAGGCCTTTTTTTTCGTCTGCAAAAAAGTGATCTCGCCCCGCCACCCCGCAGGAACTTCCGAAGGCTGCGATCTTTTGATTTTGCTCTCCAACGCCAAACCCGAAACCGCTCAGCTAACGAATCAAGGATTCACACCAATGGAATTGCCACTGGAAACCGTTGCCCTTTTCGCCCTCAAGCTGGCTTATGAGACGGAAGGTGAAAGCCCGATTCTGCGGGACGATCCGATCATGAGTGATTATGAGCGGGAGGTGTTTGGGTTGTTGGTGCGGCGGGGGGATGTCGAGGGTATCCAGTTTAGAGTGGCGCATTGTGTGGGCTTCGCGTTGGAGGCCATGGGCGGAGTTAATACAGTCCTCGGTCGCGAACTGCATCGATTGGCAGCAGATTTCAGCGCTGCCCGGACGATCCCACAGCTGGATGTCCCGCTCATCGCTCTTATGGGCTACTTGAAAGACATCCAATGAATAAAGGGGGCCTGCCTAAAAATGGGTACGCCCGATAGGAGCATCCAGGCGAGAAGCCACGTCTTGTCGAAATCAATCATCTGTCTTTCCCTGTTTTTCAAATGAACATCGTGAGCATGACTTCATAGCGCATTTCCCCCTACACCGCTGCCGCCCCTACTCCACCTGACCTGTCGCCCGCACCGCAATCTCAATCGCCCGAATACTGATCGCCGCAAATATCGCCGTCATCAGTACCCCGTTAAATCCCAGCAAAATCGCCAATATCCGCGAGACGGCCAGTTTGGGGACGAGTTCTCCATAACCGATGGTCAGGCCAGTCACGAACGCGAAGTAGATACCGTCAAATGGATCCCATCCTTCCAGAAAGCTGATGATCAGGCCGAACAACACAATCAAAAACAGCAGGATGGAAAAAATTGGCCAGACAACGTGAAAGTAGAACCTGACTGCTTTGTAGAACTCGCGACGGACGTGCGATGCATGAGTGGTGTTCATGTCATGGACCTCTTGGGGCTAGCCTGACCGGCAATTGAATGCATGGCGTTTCAATACCCTTTCAGCTTGGCACAAGCGGGCACGATGCCTCGCTCATCGCGCTCAAGGATTATCCGAAAGATACTCAGTGAGCGAACGCCTCGGGCTGCGCTCTTCTAGACTTAACAGGGAGTCGTAGACAGAATCGAACACGTCGCTTTGGTGCAGATGAATCAAAGGCAGCATGGCAAGCTGCCTGTTATGCCCTGAAGAGGTGCGGCAAAGACCGCACCGGGCCCAACAAGATGCCCGCTCAGGGTGCCTGGCCAACGGCCTGAAAATGCCACGATACCGTGACGTGGTGTGACTGCCGCAGCCGACACTTTCGGACAACTGACAACCGCCTGGTTTGTCCGTGATCGTGAGGAATGCTGTATGCCTGATAAGATGTTGCACCTGCCTATGGTCAACAGCCTGCTGGAGCGCCACAAACGCTCCCCCGGCGCACTGTTGCCGATCCTTCATGAGATTCAGGAGGGCATCGGTTACATCCCCGATGCCGCCATCCCCGAGATTGCCCACGCCCTCAACCTGAGTCAGGCCGAGGTTCGCGGGGTGATCAGTTTCTACCATGACTTCCGAACCGCCCCTCCGGCCCGGCATATCCTGCGTCTGTGCCGGGCCGAGTCCTGCCAGAGTCGCGGCGCCGAGCAGCTCGCCGCGCAGTTGCGCGAACGTCTGCAACTGGACGACCACGGCAGCAGCGCCGACGGCAGCATCAGTTTGCGTCCGGTGTATTGCCTCGGCGCGTGTGCCTGTTCGCCCGCTCTGGAACTGGATGGCCAAGTGCATGCGCGACTTAGTCCCGAGCGTCTGGATGCCCTGCTCGACACTTGTCGGGAGGACGCATGATGCCGGCTTTCTATCTGTCCTCTGATTCGCTGGCCCGTGCCGTGGGTACCGAAGAGGTTGCGGTAGCCCTTATCACCCACGCCCGGGGACGCCTTGTTCCCCAGGAATTGCAACGTACCAGTTCGCGCGGTTTGTATTGGCTGGAACCGCTGTTGGAGGTGGACAGCCCGCAAGGCCGTATCGGCTTTGGCCCGCTGACCGCCGCCGATGTGCCGTCCGTGCTCGATGCGTTGCAAGGCGAGCCGTCCGCGCATCCACTGGCCTTGGGCCTGGTGGAAGAATTGCCGTATCTAAAGACCCAACAACGGCTGCTGTTTGCCCGCGCCGGCATCACCCGGCCGCTGTCGCTGGAGGATTACCGGGCTCACGGCGGCTTTGAGGGCTTGACCCAGGCCATCGCCCTGGGCGGCGAGCAGACCGCGACCGCCGTGTTCGATTCGGGGTTGCGTGGCCGTGGCGGCGCAGCCTTCCCAGCGGGGATCAAATGGCGCACGGTGCGCGCTACCGAAGCGGCGCAGAAATACATTGTGTGCAACGCCGACGAAGGCGACTCCGGCACCTTCGCCGATCGCATGTTGATGGAAGGCGACCCTTTCCTGCTGATCGAAGGCATGGCCATTGCCGGCATCACCGTCGGCGCCAGTTACGGCTACATCTACGTGCGTTCGGAATATCCACAAGCTGTGGCGACTCTGCGCGCAGCACTGAACATCGCCCGATCTGCCGGTTACCTGGGCGCCAATGTCGGCGGCAGCGGCCAGGCCTTCGATATGGAAGTGCGCGTCGGTGCCGGCGCTTACATCTGCGGTGAAGAAACCGCGCTGCTGGACTCTCTCGAAGGCAAGCGCGGGATTGTTCGCGCCAAGCCACCGATCCCCGCCTTGCAAGGTCTGTTCGGCCTGCCGACCCTGGTGCACAACGTGCTGACCCTGGCCTCGGTGCCGCTGATTCTGGCCAAGGGCGCGCAGTTCTATCGCGATTACGGCATGGGCCGCTCTCTGGGCACGATGCCCTTCCAGCTGGCGGGCAATGTTCGTCACGGCGGCCTGGTGGAACGGGCCTTTGGTCTGACCCTGCGGGAACTGGTGGAAGACTACGGCGGCGGGACCGCCAGTGGCCGGCCGCTGAAAGCCGCCCAGGTGGGCGGCCCGCTCGGCGCCTGGGTGCCACCGTCGCAATTCGACACGCCCCTGGATTACGAGGCCTTCGCCGCCATCGGCGCGATGCTCGGTCACGGTGGTGTGGTGGTGGCTGACGACACCCTGGACATGGCCCACATGGCACGCTTCGCCATGCAGTTCTGCGCCGAGGAATCCTGTGGCAAATGCACCCCCTGCCGCATCGGCTCGACCCGGGGCGTGGAGGTAATCGACCGCCTGCTGGCCGCGCCCGATCAGAACAGTCGTGATGAGCAGGTGATCATCCTCAAGGACCTGTGCGACACCCTGCAATACGGTTCGCTGTGCGCGTTGGGCGGCATGACCTCCTATCCGGTCGTCAGCGCCCTCAAGTACTTCCCCGCCGACTTCGGTCTGCAGTCCTCGGAGGCCGACCAATGATCACTCTCTTCGACCCGAAAACCGATATCGACCTGGGTACCCCTGCCCGCGATAGCCAGGTGCAAGTCACCCTCAACATCGATGGCCGCAGCATCAGCGTGCCCGAAGGCACCTCGGTGATGCGCGCCGCCGCGCTGCTGGGCACCACCATTCCCAAACTGTGCGCCACCGACAGCCTGGAAGCCTTCGGCTCCTGCCGCATGTGCCTGGTGGAGATCGACGGCATGCGCGGTTATCCGGCGTCCTGCACCACGCCGGTCAGCGAAGGCATGAGCGTGCACACCCAGACACCGAAGCTTGCCACCCTGCGCCGCAACGTCATGGAGCTGTACATCTCCGACCACCCGCTGGACTGCCTGACCTGCTCGGCCAACGGTAACTGCGAGCTGCAAACCGTCGCCGGTCAGGTCGGCCTGCGGGAAGTGCGTTACGGCTATGAAGGCGACAACCATCTGGCGGATGTGAAGGACACTTCCAACCCCTACTTCGACTACGACCCGAGCAAGTGCATCGTCTGCAACCGTTGCGTGCGCGCCTGCGAAGAAACCCAGGGCACCTTTGCCCTGACCATTACCGGGCGCGGTTTCGAATCCCGGGTCGCGGCCGCCGGGGGCGAGAACTTCCTCGACTCGGAATGCGTGTCCTGCGGCGCTTGTGTGCAAGCCTGCCCGACCGCGACGCTGATGGAAAAAAGCGTGGTCGAACTGGGTCAGCCCGAACGCAGCGTGATCACCACTTGCGCCTATTGCGGCGTGGGCTGTTCGTTCCGCGCCGAGATGAAAGGCGACCAGCTGGTGCGCATGGTTCCAGACAAGAATGGCCAAGCCAACCACGGTCACTCCTGCGTCAAAGGGCGCTTTGCCTGGGGCTACGCCACCCACCCGGATCGCATCACCAAACCGATGATCCGCAAGCACATCAACGATCCTTGGCAGGAAGTCAGCTGGGATGAAGCGGTGACCTACGCTGCCAGCGAATTCCGCCGACTGCAGCAGAAATATGGCCGCGACTCCATTGGTGGCATCACCTCCAGCCGCTGCACCAATGAAGAAACCTACCTGGTGCAAAAACTGATACGCGCCGCCTTTGGCAACAATAACGTCGACACCTGTGCGCGGGTCTGCCACTCGCCGACCGGCTATGGCCTGAAACAAACCCTGGGCGAGTCCGCCGGTACCCAGAGTTTCGACTCGGTGATGCAGGCCGACGTGATTCTGGTGATGGGCGCCAACCCCAGCGACGCCCACCCCGTGTTCGCCTCCCAGCTCAAACGCCGCCTGCGTGAAGGCGCGCGGCTGATCGTCATCGACCCACGACGCATTGATCTGGTGGACTCGGTGCATGCCCGCGCCGAACTGCACCTGGCCCTGCGCCCAGGCACCAACGTCGCGATGCTCAATGCCCTGGCCCACGTCATCGTCACCGAAGGCCTGCTCAATCAAACCTTTATCGACGCCCGTTGCGAGGGCAGCGATTTCGCCCGCTGGAGCGAGTTCGTCAGCCGCCCGGAAAACTCGCCGGAAACCCTTGGCGCCATCTGCGGCGTAGACCCTGCCGACATCCGCGCCGCCGCCCGCCTGTATGCCACCGGCGGCAACGCGGCGATCTACTACGGCCTGGGCGTCACCGAGCACAGCCAGGGCAGCACCGCCGTCATGGGCATCGCCAACCTGGCCATGGCCACCGGCAACATCGGCCGCGAAGGTGTGGGCGTGAACCCGCTGCGTGGGCAGAACAACGTTCAGGGCTCCTGCGACATGGGCTCCTTCCCCCACGAGCTGCCTGGCTACCGCCACATCTCCAACGAAGTGGTTCGGGCGCAGTTCGAACAGGCGTGGAACGTCACTCTGCAACCCGACCCGGGCCTGCGCATTCCCAACATGTTCGAGGCAGCCTTGGGCGGCAGCTTTAAGGGCCTGTATTGCCAGGGCGAAGACATCGCCCAAAGCGATCCGAATACCCAGCACGTTACCGCGGCGCTGTCGGCCATGGAATGCGTGGTGGTGCAGGACATTTTCCTCAACGAAACCGCCAAGTTCGCCCACGTGTTCCTGCCGGGCAGCTCGTTCCTGGAAAAAGACGGCACCTTCACCAACGCCGAACGGCGCATCTCCCGGGTGCGCAAAGTCATGGAGCCTCTAGGCGGCAAGGCCGACTGGGAAGGCACGGTGGCCTTGGCCAACGCTCTGGGCTACCCGATGAACTACCAGCATCCATCAGAAATCATGGATGAAATCGCCAGCCTGACGCCGACCTTCACCAACGTCAGCTACACCGAACTGGATCGCCACGGCAGCCTGCAATGGCCGTGCAACGCCGCGGCACCGGACGGCACGCCGACCATGCACATCGAGGAATTCGTGCGCGGCAAGGGGCGCTTCATGCTCACCGGCTACGTGCCCACCGAGGAAAAGGTCAACAGTCGCTATCCGCTTCTGCTGACCACCGGGCGCATCCTCAGCCAGTACAACGTCGGCGCCCAGACCCGGCGTACCGACAACGTCGCCTGGCACCACGAAGACCGCCTGGAAATCCACCCGACCGACGCCGAGAGCCGTGGCATCAACGAAGACGACTGGGTCGGCATCGGCAGTCGCGCCGGACAGACCGTACTGCGGGCGCGGATCACCGAACGGGTAGCCCCTGGCGTGGTGTACACCACCTTCCACTTCCCTGAGTCGGGGGCCAACGTCATCACCACCGACAACTCCGACTGGGCCACCAACTGTCCGGAGTACAAGGTCACCGCCGTGGAAGTCAGCCGCGTCTACCACCCTTCCGAATGGCAAAAGCGCTATCAGGAGTTCAGCGACGAACAACAACGTCTGCTCGACGAACGCCGTCAGGCGCGTGGCGCTAAAGCGGAGGTACGCCGATGAGTACCGACAACCTGATCAAAATGGTCAACCAGATTGCCCAGTACTTCGCCACCGAACCGGACCAGCAACAGGCGGTGCTCGGCGTACGCAATCACCTGCAGATGTACTGGACGCCCGGTATGCGCAAGGAGTTGCTGGCCTGGCAGACAGCGCATCAGGGGGCAGACTTGCACCCACTGGCGCAGGCGGCGGTCAGTGGGGCGGGCTGGGAGGCTTAGGTTCACACGATCTTGAGCCTGACCGAAAAACCTGTGGGGGCGGGCTTGCTCGCGAATGCGATATACCAGTCACCGCCATCGTTGACTGACACACCGCTTTCGCGAGCAAGCCCGCTCCCCCAGGAGTTGTGTGTAACTGGCTCGCATCTGGATTAGCCCCAATTTTTTGGGTCGCTTAATCGCTCAGTTCAAAGCAAATGCTGAGAGATCAGCTCTGAACTTGAATGCACCGGCAACACCACCAACGCCTCCAATCCGCCCCTCGACCGATTACGCAGTGTCAGGTTGCCTCCGTGCTCGAGCACAATCGCCCGCGCCGCCGACAACCCCAAACCAACACCCCCCGTGCTTTTGTTGCGCGAGCCTTCCATCCGGAAGAACGGCACAAACACTTGTTCAAGGCAGGCATCTGGTATGCCCGGCCCACGATCCAGTACTTTGATCCACACCTGGCCGGCGCTCGGTTTCAGCTCAATCCCCGGCTCACTGCCGTACTTGATCGCGTTATCGAGCAAATTGGTAATCACTCGTTTAAGCCCCAACGGGCGCCCGAAATACACCCACCGCAGCGGCCCGCTGAACGTAATGTCGACGCCCTGATCCCGATAATCATCAAGCAACGTTTGCAGCAGTTCCGCCAGATCAAACTGGGTCGCCGGTTCAAGCCGCGCATCATCACGAAAGAACTCTAGCGCCGAGTTGATCATTGCCTGCATTTCATCCACGTCACTAAACAGCCGTTGCTGTTGCTCGCTGTCCTCGATAAATTCGCCACGCAAGCGCATCCGCGTCAGGGGCGCGCGCAGGTCATGGGAGATGGCGGCGAGCATTTGCGTACGGTCGCGGATGAAGTGCTGTAGCTGGGCCTGCATGGCATTGAACGCGAGAATGGCCTGGCGGATTTCGTGGGGACCGAGCGGCTCGATCGGCGGTGCGCGGAAGTCCACGCCGAAGCGGCGGGCGCCTTCGGCGAAACGCTGCAAAGGTGTGGCGAGGCGTCGGGTAGCGATCAGCGCGACCACTGCGGTGGAGATCAGCACCAGCAGGATGACGATCAGGTAGCGTGGCGCTTCGTCGAGCCCCCAACTGCGCGAGGGCGCGGAGAACATCAGCCATGATGAATCCGATAGCTCGATCAACAGCGCGTAATGCGCGTCCTCCGTGTGCTCCGTCCAGTCGGCCGGTTCATAGGCTTCGATGCGCCGGTCAGGGGCTCTGAGCATCGGCTGCAGGATGGTCGAGCCAATGTCAGACTTCGGATCGTCCACTGTCGGCAGATTGAGATCGTGCCGATCAGGGTGCCACGTGACAGTGAAGCCGTTCTCGTTGGCGGCTTGTGCCAATGAGTGACGTAGGGGCGCCGGGGCGGCCTCGATGACGCGGGTGATGGCAGCGGCTTTTTCCAGCAAACCGATCTCGGTCAGGGGCGGGCGCGCCCATACACCGGCCAGTTGGATAAACAACCCGTTGAGCGCCAGGGAAATGAGCATGGCCAGGATGATCGTCAACGCAATCCAGCGCGCCACCGTATCTTGCGGCCAGTCTCGAGCGCGAATCCGCTTCAGCCAGCTCATCGCCGCGTCACGCTGGGAGTAAACAGGTAACCGCCATTGCGCACGGTGCGGATCATCGCCGGCCGCTTGGTGTCGGACTCGAGTTTGCGCCGCAGGCGGCTGACCTGAACGTCGATGCTGCGATCGAACGCCTCATGGCAATGCCCGCGCGCCAGGTCCAGCAACTGCTCACGGGTGAGGATGCGCTGGGGGTGTTCGACGAAGACCAGCAGCAGGTCAAACTCACCGGCCGACAGCGGGATCATCACGTTGTCCGGCGAGCGAAGTTCACGGCGGGTGACGTCCAGATGCCAGTCGGCAAAATCAATCAGTGGCCGTGGCCGCTCTTGCGGAACCGGACGACGCTCGTCAACACGACGCAGCACAGCACGCACTCGGGCCAGCAGTTCACGGGCGTCGAAGGGTTTGGTCAGATAATCATCGGCACCCAGTTCCAGGCCGACCACCCGGTCACTGAGTTCACCCATGGCCGTCAGCATAATCACCGGTATTGCGTGTCGAATCCGCAGTTGCTGACACAGGATCAGGCCGCTGTCTCCGGGCAACATCACGTCCAGAATGATCAGGTCCGGCGCCTGGCGCTCTATGGCCGCCCACAGCGACGCACCGTCTGTGGCGACCTCGACGCTGTAGCCGTGTTGCACGAAGAATTTTTTCAGTAGATCAAGGACTTCAAGGTCGTCGTCGACAATTAAAAGGCTGTTCACCGAAGGTCACTTAAGGGGCGAATGGAACCGCTATCTAAAACCATTCATGGCCGCGCGTCATATATTTCAACTCTGCAATAAAGCGTCAACAGCGCAATAAACCAGACATCTTGGCGCAAGGATTGGAGCTCAGCATCACGGCGAATTCCTCCTGAGACTTGCGTCCATGTTGCCTTTCAAGTGTGCTCCCTGGTTGACCCGCAACACCTCAATTGCCGTGTTGGCCGCAGGGCTGACGGGTTGCAGCAGCCAGTCGCCGACCACCACCGACGTGGCCTGCGCTGACATCGCCTATTCGGTGTACGACCCGGCGGAACCGTTCAATCGTGGCGTCTTCGCGTTTAACCGGGTGGTTGATGATTACGCCCTGGCGCCGGTCGCGCGCGGCTACCGCTACACGCCGGATTTTTTCCAGACCGGTGTGCATAACTTTGTGGCGAACTTCGGCGAGCCGAAGGTCTTTATCAATGACCTGCTGCAAGGCAACCCGATGCGCTCGGTCAATACCCTGGGACGTTTCGCGCTCAACACCACGGTAGGGGTGGTGGGCTTGATCGATGTCTCCGGCATGGCCGGTATCCCGCGCCACGACTCGGACTTTGGCCAGACCTTTGGCGTGTGGGGCATCGGCAATGGTCCGATCGTCGAACTGCCATTGCTCGGGACCTCCAACAGTCGCGACGCCGCCGGCCGCGTGCTTGGTTTTGTGGTCGATCCGTTCGGCAGCAATAGCGATACCGTGGAGACGCTGTCCACTATCAGCACTGTCGGCGGCATCGTCGATGGCCGGGCAGAAGCCTTACCGCTGACCGACAGCCTGCAAAAACTGCCGGACTATTACAGCGCGTTGCGCAATGTGGTCGCCGAGCATCGTGCCGCTTACGTGGCCGATGGCAAACAAGGCTCGCCAGAGAACACCACCTCTCAATGCACAGGAGCACCGGCTGATGGGTTCTGAAAACAATAGCCTGGTCCTGCAGCAACGGATGACGCGGGACGACCCGGCCAATCTGCACTGTCGCGAAATTACCCTGCGTTTGTCAGCGGACTGTCGCCAACTGGTGCTCAGCCGATACACCGAACACTACGGGCCGGCACTAGTGCGCTGGATAGAGCGTAGTCATACCGTGTCGGTTGCCGAAGTGGTTCGCTGGCTCGTGGCCAATGGTGAGGCACAGATCATGAGAGCGGACAGCCAGTCGCAGCCTTGATTTCAGGATGATGATGCGGAGGATGGAAGTCTTCCGGTCGTCATCCCGCCGCTTATGTCAGGCCAAGTGCAACGCAGACCTCTTCACCATAATCGGTGGTTCCACAGTAACCGTCTGCGCATCCCACGTTGCATGGAGATATCTACGATTTTTTACTCATCATTCCGATCTGATGAATCCCTTGGTTCCTGCAAGCATGACGATTTCTTTGCCGCTACTGCGATGGGTCTATGCTAAATTCAGGTCAGCTATTAATGGATCTTTCAGTTATGGAAAACGCATCATGCTCGCAGTCGGCGTCTCGCTACTTGCAGTAGGCTTAGGCACTGGAAATCCAGGCTTTTGGATACCAGGCTGTGTCTTCATGGCTATAGGGTGCTCTCAAAAAGTCAATCGTCGAGACTGACCGTATGCGGTCAGTGTACACCTGACTCATCTCGCGTAAGTCTGGCCGGTACCCACTGATGCGGTAGCAGTAGCCCGATTTCGCTGGCCCGCTGTGTCGACAATCGCCTCATATCTTTCAGATAGGCATACGGATCGTGTCCGTTTATGCGCGCAGGCTGGATCAAACTCATGATCGCTGCCGCCCGTGTGCCGCTGCATAGCGACCCTGCGAAGAGCCAGTTCTTGGCCCAAGAGCCCACGGCCGGATCTCACGGTAAAGCGGTATCCCACAATCGCCCTTATCGGCCTGCCTCGGAAGGTGTGTTCGCCGCCCCCCTTACAACCAACATCGATAAACACTAACGGGACAGCATCGCAATCAGACAGGAGCGATCCGATAATGCTGTACGAACTTTCCTGCGGGCAAAACAAAACCCCTACCTGCATACGCAGATAGGGGTTTCGGAATTTAATCTTGACGATGACCT
>NZ_JBWCCN010000034.1:0-21988 GCF_056279485.1 Pseudomonas sp. TE12508
GTCGTTTGAAAAGCGGTGAAAACCGCCTTTCAAACCCACAAAAACGTAAAGGATGTCCCCGGTCTCGATTGTAAAGGATGTATCCGTTTCTACATCGCGAAGACGGCGGCACAGTCCACATTGATGTCGCCTGACACACCGCTTTCGCGAGCAAGCCCGCTCCCACAGGTTCCGTACCGTGACTGGCCGACATCAGGCGATTTGATCCGGTTTTTGCCCGGTTGTCACATCAGGTTCATAAACAGTCAGCAGGATAAAACGCTCAAGGACAGATCGACAGGGAGTGATCAATGTCATTCATGGAACCCACTGATCGTCAGGGTGTGACCGAGTACCAATGGCCCGTAGAACAAAACCAATCCTTACACTCACTGGCCGGAATCGATCCGGTGCTGGTGCAGTCTTTCCGGGTCTGCGCCCGTTGCGGTTGTTTCATGCAAGCGGCCCGCAGCCTCAACATCAAATCGACCCAATTGCGTAAACAGCTGGCACAACTTGAAGCGCAACTGCGGCGTTCGCTGTTCAGCCACTCGAGCAATGGCTTTGCACTTAGTCGTGACGGCTTGCGGCTCCAGGCGCAGTTGATTGCCCTGGCCCGCGAACGCGACTTGCCCGTGATCGAACAGCCCTTGATTCGCCTGGCCGTCGCCGAGTCGATCCTGCACGACATCCTCGGCCGTGATCTGGTCTCGCTGCTGCGGCGCAACGCCAGTGTGCGCCTGGACATCATTTCCCTGGACAGTGAACTGTCGCTGCGAGCGATCAGCGCCGATGTGGTGGTGTGGCTGGCCGGCACCGATTCGCCATTGCCAGGCCCCAGTTTCGCCATCAGCGAACCCCAGCGTCTGGCACGGCTGGACTATCTGCCGCACATCGCCAAACGGTATTCACGGGTCGCGGCCCGGCCGGATAGCCTGGGTGACCTGGCCGATTTCATGCTGGTGCAATGGCAGCACGACCGCCATATTGCCGCTTTTGGCCCGTGGAACAGTCTGGTGGAGCAGCGTCTGGCGGGCGTGGTGCAGCTGCATTCCTATGAGCTGATGCTTGAGATGATCCGCTGCAGCGCCTGCATCGGTTTGCTACCGCACTACATGAGCCAATTCGACCGGGGGCTGGTGGCGTTACCCGGGCTCTTCAAGCAACCGATGCAGCGCCAGGTGTGGATGGCGGTCAATGCCGACTCCCGGGATGAAGGTGAGGTGCAGAGCATCGTCGAGCTGATCCACAACACCTTCAACGAGCGGCGGGAGTGGTTCGAGAGTTGACGGCTAACTAATGTGGGAGCGGGCTTGCTCGCGAAGACGGTGTGTCAGGCAACATTGATACCGACGGACCACCGCCTTCGCGAGCAAGCCCGTCCCCAAGCCTTCCGTGGAACATGAGAACGATCAATTTCTTTGGCTATCCGCTTGGATATCGGCCGGTGTGGCGGTGAAGGCAGGCGGCGCAGCATGACTGTGCACTGTCTGAGCACCAACACCACAACTTGCGAAAAACGCCATCAGGCTGAATCCTGCGGCGCGAAGCAAACCTTTCATAGAAATTTCCTCATTTCCGAAGGTGACATTCAGTCCGGCGAATAACGTCGTTCCTCAAGTCAAAAATCGAGGTGGCGGTGCACGACTCCGGTGCTGGATAGTCGATGGGTATGCTTTTTACTCTAGCAGGTGGTTGTCGCGTCACCCGTTCAACCATGTCGCTCTTTTATCGAGCTGACCCCTTAGCTTTTTTTCAGCGGAAGAAAGTAGGCGGCCCATCCGATTGCCATCAACACCAGATTGGTGCCATCGCGCAACAGCAAGCTGCCCGCAGCACGCCGTACTTCCTTCGAGCTGACGCGGCCGCGGGCGATGTCGAGGCGGGCAAAACTGTGTATGTGACGAATGACATCGAACGCCATGAGCCCCGATGCTGCCAGGAAATAGAAAATCCGCTGCCAATAGGGTATGCCCAGCGACCGCAGCAGGTCCGTGGTGACGTGCTGGTGCGCCACTTCTTCAGCGCAATGCCATCGCCACAGGCGGGTCTGTGGTGACTCCTTGACCGAGAGCAAGCCGTTTCTGCGCAAGGCGGCAGCGGACATAACGGCCGTCACGTGCTCGAACGCGGCAGCCAATGCCAATTGCGCATTGAGTGACAATTTTGACTGAAGAGCCTCGAGATCTTTTTCGATCATGTGCTCGAACTTCTTGACTTCAAACCCCTGGGTTTCCAGTTGCTGGTTGTACAGCCTGTGCGCTCGCTGGTGGGCCCGTTCCTCTGCCACGAAGTTGAGCGAACATTCGGCAAGAACTGAAGTCTGTTGCAGCCGCAAAGCGGCTGACTCCACCACCGAGATCACGAATTGCTCACCGGCCGGAAGCAATACCGAACAGGCATCGAACAGGTAAGTCTTGATTGACGTGTCGTTCCAGAATGGCTTGAAGAGGGTGGCCTCTTCACTATTGTCGGATACAGGCTTCTCGAGATAATCCATGCGTCAATGGCTCACACATGAGCGGGGGGTGTCGGCGGCAGCGATCTCGCGAATCAATCCCGAGAAATAACCACGCGTGATGTGCGCCTGCCGGGCATGCGCCTCGTCTTTCGCTAGCGCCTCATGCACCTGCCTAAGGCGAAAGCATGGCACGGCAGGATACAGGTGGTGTTCGGCATGAAAGCCGACGCCGTGGGGGGCGATCAACAAGCGTTCCCACCAGGTTGCAATCACCGTTCGGGATGCTCCGGGACCGGGGTTGGGCATGGCGAAGTGTTCTGCCACATCGCGCCAGTACAGCAGGGCCATCAACACGGTAAACAGAGGCAGGAGCCAGTACACCAAGGCCGCCAGCCAGAGGTGGAACCAGGTGAAAACTCCCGCGAGCAAAACGGCAAAAATCCATTGTCGATACCGCGTGGAAGGTGGGCATTGCGACGCCATTTTTGACGTCACCAGGGCCGTTTTCAACTCGTGGAAGCCGTAAAGCCCTGCGCAGTGTTTGAGCAACAGGATGACAATGTTGAACGCGGATTTTGGAAAGGTGAATCGGTCCTGTCCCTTGCATGAAACCCAGTTGGGATCGCGGTCGGTTGCGGTATGCCGATGGTGGGCGGTGTGGTCGCGACGAAACCCGAAAATGGTGATGGTGAACGGGATTGCCGTCAGGAAATCGCCAAGGGTGTCGTTGAGCATGGGGCGAGTCCGGCTGAACTGCCGGTGTGAAAACTCATGCATCAGAATGAGCAATGCATGCTGCCTTGCGCCGATGAACACAACGGCCAACACCGAGGCCCAAATCGTGCCTGCGTACATGGCCAGACCTGCCGTACACAGGATTAGCCCCCACTCGAAAACCGTGGCGGCGAGTAAACGCAATGGGGCGGGTTTGCCCCACTCCAACAGCTGGGCGCGCTCTACAGTGCGGATGGGATATTGGGGCTCGGCAGTCTTTGTGTGCCGTGATTCGATAGCTGCGTCTGTCATGGCTTACTTCCAGAGTCGGGGACCGAGTCGCATCCAGGTCGCATAGAAGGTGGGGAGGTCCGTCACGCCGCCTGGCTTGCGTTCGGCCAGAGCCCTCGATTGAGCGTGGGCATGGAACCAGCGCGTCGCCGGTGCATCATGGTGAATTCGGTGCAACGAGCGATGCAGGATGAGCCAGGACAGTGGCGTTGGCAGATATAAATCGGTCGTGATGTCACAGGGCGCGCGGCGCGAGCCTTGAGCCGAGATCGGTACCCCATAGTGCTCGGCCTGGGTCAACCAGAAATCCAGCCAGGCAAAAATGCAATACGGAAGCAGGTAGGCGCATACGATTTGTCGAGGCACCTCATGGATGCCCAAAGCCAGCGCTGCGACGAAAACGGCGAGAAAGGCATTGTTCCAGCGCCAGCGCCAGAGCGCATGAGGAGGTGTGTAGCCTCGGGAAAAAATATTGATGGAAACGGCAACCCACAGTTGCTCAACGGCGCCAAACAGGCTGATCAGGCGTGTTCGCCATGTCTGTTGGTACAGCAACCCTTCGGGATCATCGGCCTGGCACGTTTTGCGATGGTGTTCGAGGTGAAAGCAGCGGTAGCCCACGAAGTTCACGCCGAAAATGGCAGCCGTGAATACACCCACTGCATCGTTCAGACGCGTGCCAACGAGGAACTGACGATGCACACATTGATGTTTGGCCTCCTGAACCCCGATCATCAGGATCGCCTGAAGCACTATCAGCGGAGCAACGGCAAGCCATCCGAACTCATCGTGAGCAGCCAGCCAGACAATCGCGGCCGTATTCAAGGCGCACAGGGCCATGAACAGATAGCTGGGCATGTTGGAGCGCAATGAATGAGAGGCTGCCAAGCCGGTATCTACATGACGGGCAGACCTCGTGGCACTGTTCAAAGGCTCTATTCGATTAAACATCCGACAGCCTCCCAAGGCCCGAGCCAACGTAAAAGAACGCCACCGTCGTCAATAGCAGCACACCGGATGCTACGAACACGGCTTCGATGGCGGTGAATTGCAAAACCCAGCCTGAAATCGCTGCCGAGACCGGCGCGAGTCCGGCAAACACGAGCATGAACAGGCTCATGCCGCGACCGAGCAATGCTGGCGGCAATGCTCGCTGCAGCCAGGTGTACGCCATGACCTGCACAAAGCCGCCAAAGATACCGATGGCGAACAGCAGTGCCACGCCTTGCCAGAGGGCGTATACCCATCCCAGCGGCATCAGCAGCAAGGCGATGGCGGCATCCATTGCGAGCAGGGTGGTGCCTAAATTGATAATCCGCAGTTTCGGGTGGGCAGTGAACATCAGCATGCCCACCAAGGTCCCCGCGCCTTGGGCCCCGAATAGCCAGCCCAGGGCTTGCGCCTCGGGCGTGAAACGCATGTGAACCAGTAGCGGCACGGCGATCTGTACCGGTCCGCTCATGAACAGCGTCATCGCCGCCATGTAGGCCAGATACGTACGAAGCCGCCGATTCTGAAAGAAATAACGCAGGCCTTCCGTGGCGGTGGAACCGAAACCAAGGGAAGTCGTTCTGCGGATACGCAAACTGCTCAGCCCGAGCGCGGACAGGGCAAAGGTCAGCGCGTCGAGTGCAAACGCGATGGCATAGCCGTCCAGCGCGCCGTTTGAATCTGAGCGCACATCAGAGGGCAAAATCGCGCTGGCGATTAGTGCACCGGCGGCGACCGGACCCAGGGCCATGGTTACCTGTCTGAGTGCAAGAAAGACGGCGTTGGCCTGCTCCAGATCGCGCGGGTTCACAATGCCAGGCACCAGGGCACTGCCGGCCGGTAAAGTGAGCGCGCTGAACAGCCCCAATAATGCGGCGCATCCATAGATCACGGGCAACGTGGCGTGACCTTGAAAAACCGCCCAGGACAAACCGCATAGCGCTATTGCACTCGAACAGCAGCCGAACATCCATACCGAGCGGGCGCCAAAACGGTCGACCAGCGAGCCGCCAGCCAACAGGAACAAGGCGCGCGGTAATGCAAGCGCGGCAAAAGCCCAGCCGAGCGCCATCGGGTCTGGCGTTATCGCCATGACTAGCAGGGGAAAGGCGACAAGGGTGAACTGGTCTCCCATCATGGACGCCGCAGCGCAGGCCAGCAGTCGCCAAAAACATCTGTCGTGCGCGAGTGGACGTGCTGCGCTTTCTGTTGTCAGGGAAGCGTTCATAAGCACACGAAGAACAGTTTTTTCATACGCTGCAGCCAAGGCAGCGGAACCCGCTTCCATATAAAGGAAAGACCGGAGAGTGGCACTTTACCTAAGATCAGCACGCCAAAATCCAGTGAAGGGGCATGCGGGAAATAGTTGTCGTTGATGGCGACGATCTTGCGAAAGCCTCTTTTGAAGTAGTACCGCAGTTGTGGATCCAGCGGCAGGCCTTTATGTTCACTTCGCACATACTGTGTTACCGGACTATCAGGGTTTTTCGAGATCCAGTTACGAAGGCCCGGGATTGGCGAGCCAAGATAGACATCTGACCATCCCGCCTTCAGCGCATGGGGCCAAAAGAACTCGAAAATGGCTTCTGCCGCTTTCGGATCAACACTGCTCAGGCTGATGCCAAACAGCACACCGGTTTTTGCGGACTCGTCGCCGTGGTGTTTTCTTGCACAGTCTTCCCACGTTGGGCACTTGCGTATGATCTCGTGCCGGGCAGGTTTCATGAACAACGACGCCAGCGCATCACCCGTGCGAGTGCAAAAAGCGCCGATACTCAATGCAGGGAAGGAGGCGATCCGTGACGCCAGCATCGAGGCGTCTGCGCGCTGATCGCCTTCCCATTTCCTTTGCTCAAGTTCAAGCACCGAAGGAATGTCAGCTGGCGACAGAAATCGAACCTCGATCTCAAGGTCATTAGAGGGGCTGTAAGCCCCCACTTCATGTCTACCAGCGCAACGATCAGGGACCTTTGGAGTCCCGTTTTTTAAGGCAGCTTCCATCTCGGCAACAGGCAACATTACGTATACGGCTCACAGATTGAAGGGGCGAGAAATCAATCCGCGCTAATGTATTGCGCCTATGTGAACGTCTGATGATCTGGCCAAAAAAACATCGCCAGCCTGCCATCAAGCGCAAAAGATCGCAGTCTTCGGCAGCTCCTGCCGAGGCTGCGCGCGCCCACGCAATGACGGGTTCATACGGTCCCTGTAGGAGCTGCCGAAGGCTGCGATCTTTTGATTTTCCTGGGAGGAGGGACAAGCCTCCTCGCCACAAAGGTTTGCGCCGTTATAGAGTAGGCGGCCATGCACGCATCAAGGACGAAACATTTCATGCCCGCCGACTCCGTCATTACCCTCGAACGCTTCAACGAATCCCACATCGAGGGCATCACCGCGCTCTACAACGACCCCGCCGTGGCCCGGCAGGTGCTGCAAATGCCGTTTCAGTCCAGCGAGGTCTGGCGCCAACGCCTGATGGCGGACAACGAGCGGGCGGTGAAACTGGTGGCGTTGCACCAGGGATCGGTCATCGGCAACATTGGCCTGGAGCAGTTTTCGCGGATCCGCCGCAGCCACGCCGGTAGCTTTGGCATGGGTGTCGCCGTGGCGTGGCAGGGCAAGGGTGTCGGCTCGAAACTGCTGGCGGCAGCGCTGGACGTCGCCGACAACTGGATGAACCTGCAACGGGTAGAACTTTCGGTGTACGCCGACAACGAAGCGGCCATCGGCCTGTACCAGAAATTCGGTTTCGAGACCGAAGGCCTGTTTCGCGATTACGCCGTGCGTGACGGTCGGCTGGTCGATACCCTGAGCATGGCGCGCCTGCGTCGCACGCCCGAGGCCCAACGCCGGTAAGTCAAGAAATGTGAGCGACGAACATCCTGTGGGAGCGTGGCTTGCCCGCGAAGAACGATGACGCGTAATACCTGAAAAACCGCAGTGCATTCTTCGCGGGCAAGTCGGATCGCCGCACCGCTCGCTCCTACAGGTTCTGCGCGAGTCAGTCGTCCAACGCGAACGCCACCGCCGCCTGCGCATGCAGTTCGGTGGTGTCGAGCAAGGGCAGGGCGCTGTGCTCGGGTTTGATCAGCAGGCCGATTTCGGTACAGCCGAGGATGATCGCCTGGGCGCCGCGTTCAGTCAGCGACTCGATCACCCGTTGATAAACCTGGCGTGACGCCTCGCTAATCACCCCGACGCACAACTCGTCATAGATGATCCGGTGAATGGCCTGGCGCTCCTCAGCCTCCGGTACCAGCACCTTCAGGCCCTTGGCCGTCAGACGTGTCTTGATAAAGTCCTGCTCCATGGTGAACGCAGTACCCAGCAAACCCACCCGCAGCGCACCGGCGTCCAATGCCGCTTGACCAGCCGGATCGGCAATGTGCAGGAACGGAATATCGATGGCGGCCTGAATCTGCCCGGCCACCTTGTGCATGGTATTGGTACACAGCACCACGCACTCGGCGCCACCAGCCTGCAGACGCTGGGCCGCATCCACCAGAATCGCCGCCGCGTCGTCCCAGCGCCCGGCATGCTGGGCCTGTTCGACCGGGCCGAAGTCGACGCTGTACATCAACAGTTTCGCCGAACGCAACGGCCCGAGGCGATCACGTACCTGCTGGTTGATGAGACGGTAATACTCGGCGCTGGACTCCCAGCTCATGCCGCCGATAAGGCCGATGGTGCGCATGTTGTGCTCCCGTAATGGCAAACCCTTGCGAGGGTGCTCTTTATTCGAGAGTATCCCGTGGGTCTTCATGGCGATCTATCAGGAAATTTCACATGCCCAGTGTGCTGAGCCGGCGCCTGCCGGGTGGCAAAATCTGCCTGCAACTCTTGCCTCGTGCGGCCTACAGCGCGCGCGATCCGGCACAGTCAAAAACGCTCGGGGTGACGCTGGAACGTCAGCAAGGCGTGCATGCGATCGACTCTGACCGACGGACAGATTTTGATACCTTTGCGGGTGTATTGGCTTATACGCCTATTGGCGTGGAGGTGTTTTCCGAATCAGCCACCGGTGGTGAGTATCTGCTGATGCAGTTGGACGAGCAGTTCGCCAGCGAACAGTTACCCTCTGTCACCCACCGCGTGCAGTCTTGCGGTAATCGACGGGCGTTGTCTCTGGCGCGAGAGGTACGGCGTCAGTTGCTCGCCACGCAGCCCGACTTGCTGGCGCTTGAGCAATGTGCCGTGGCGCTGGTTGGTGTCGCGAATTCGAAAGCCGATACTACGCAGCGTGCTGCGCCCCGGGCCTTCGCCCGCGTCATGGAGCAGATCAGTGAGCAGTTCCAGCAGCCTCTGACGCTGGAACAATTGGCCGCCACCTATGGGCAAAACGAGCTGCGCTTTCTGCGCGATTTCACCCAGGCTATCGGCCTGACACCCCACGCTTACCTCATTGAAATGCGCCTTCAGGCGGCACGAAGGATGATCGAGTGCACTGATCTGTCCTTGGCCTGTATCGCTCTGGATGCCGGTTTCGCCCATCAGTCGCACATGGGCAGTGCCTTTCGCAAGCACCTGGGCATGACCCCTCGCCAATACCGTTCACGCTTTTAGTCGTACGCCTGTGGCGCGCATCTGCCATGCTCAAAGTCCGCAGCAACGCTTCAACCAAAGGAACACCGCAATGGACGATGTACAGCAACTGGGCGAGATGCTTCGCCACTATGCAGATAGCGAAGCGCACAAGAAGCAACTGTTTGAGTCGCAATCGGCCGTGTGGGCGACGCGCATTGGTGAGTTGTTCGATCAGATCCAGCAGTGGCTGGCACCGGTTCTGGCGCCGAATCTGTTGGAAGTGAGCCGCGAGGAGTATGTCGCGTCCGGGCCGAGCGTGCCGCTTGAGACGTCGACATTCAAAACCGAGAAACTGTCCATTGTGATCGCCGGGAAACCGGTGGAGTTCGTGCCGGACGTGATGGGCGCGGGTGGGCAGATTTCCCTCGCAGTGATGGGCTTGACTGCCGCGCGTTATGGCAGCATTTCGCTGGTGTGCCTGCCGCCCTCCAGCAATTGGCAATGGCGCAAGACCAATGGCTTGAAAGACCCGGACACCTTTGCCTTCGATGCGAACTTCCTGGCGCAGCAACTGCAGAGCCTGATTCCCCGCGAGCGCGGCTGAATTCTCTGAGCATGATGATCGTTCCCACGCTCTGCGTGGGAATGCCTCAAGGGACGCTCCGCGTTCCAATGGGACGCAGAGCGTCCCGGGCTGCATTCCCACGCAGAGCGTGGGAACGATCATTGGTGCTGCATTAAATTTCGAGGTTGCCCCAACCCGGCTTCACCTCTTCCGGCGCCACCGCTTTCACAGTCTTACCCGTCGCCAATTCCACCCGCCGCGCCACCTCGGGATCATCGGCGAACGGAATCAGGCTGGCATCGTCCAGGCTCTCGGCCGTCTGGTGTTTCAGGCAGTACTCGACCGCCAGCCAAAGCCCCAGAACACCCAATAGATTCAACCCCATCTCGATCATGTCAGGCTCCTTGCCTCAGGCAATCTGCGCTTCAAGTTCAGCCATCCTCACGTCCGACACCCGCACCGTGCGCCAGGTGTTGTAGGCCATCAGCAACATGCCGCTGAGGAAGAACACCCCGCCCACGAAACGCACGACGAACCCCGGATGACTGGCCTGCAAGGCTTCGACGAACGAATAGGTGAGGGTGCCGTCGTCGTTGATCGCGCGCCACATCAAACCCTGGGTGATTCCGTTGACCCACATCGAGGCGATGTACAGCACGGTGCCGATGGTCGCCAGCCAGAAGTGCGCGTTGATCAGGCCGATGCTGTGCATCTGCGGGCGGCCGAAGACTTTCGGGACCATGTGGTAGATGGCGCCGAAGGTGATCATAGCCACCCAGCCCAGGGCCCCGGCGTGAACGTGGCCGATGGTCCAGTCGGTGTAGTGGGAGAGGGCGTTCACCGTCTTGATCGCCATCATCGGCCCTTCAAATGTCGACATGCCGTAGAAGGCCAGGGACAGCACCAGAAAGCGCAGGATCGGGTCGGTGCGCAACTTATGCCAGGCGCCCGACAGGGTCATCATGCCGTTGATCATTCCGCCCCAACTCGGCGCCAACAGGATCAGCGACATCGCCATGCCCAGCGACTGCGCCCAGTCTGGCAACGCGGTGTAGTGCAAATGGTGTGGGCCGGCCCAGATGTACAGGGTGATCAGCGCCCAGAAATGCACGATGGACAAACGATAGGAATACACCGGCCGACCCACCTGTTTTGGCACGAAGTAATACATCATCCCGAGAAAGCCGGTGGTCAGGAAGAATCCCACCGCGTTGTGCCCGTACCACCACTGCACCATGGCATCGGTGGCCCCGGAATACACCGGATACGACTTGAACCAGTCCACCGGAATCGACAGGTGATTGACCACATGCAGCATGGCGATCACCACGATGAACGCGCCGAAGAACCAGTTGCCGACGTAGATGTGTTTGGTCTTGCGTTGCACCACGGTGGTGAAGAACACGATGGCGTAAGCGACCCAGACCACGGTCATCCACACCGCGCCGGAGAATTCGATCTCGGCGTATTCCTTGGTGGTGGTGTAGCCCAGCGGCAGGGTGATCAGCATCACCACGATCACCGATTGCCAGCCCCAGAAGGTGAATGCTGCGAGCTTGTCGGAGTACAGCCGCACCTGGCAGGTGCGTTGCACCGCGTAGTAACTGGCGGCGAATTGCGCGCTGCCGGCAAAGCCGAAAATCACCAGGCTGGTGTGCAGCGGACGCAAGCGGCCGAAGGTGGTCCACGGCAGGTCGAGGTTCATCTCGGGCCATACCAGTTGCGAGGCGATCCACACCCCCATCGCCATCCCGACGACGCCCCAGACGATGGTTGCCACGACGAATTGGCGAACGACCTTGTAGTTATAGGCCTGTCCGATTGTTGCTGTGCTCATGGTCAATTCTTCCACGGTTGCAAAGACTTGCCAGGCCACCCGGTCTGGCATGCATGAACTGTAGAAACCCTGCCGCAAACAAAACAGACTCAGAAAAACCGAGTTTATGCGGATCAGATGTGATGCCGGCCTGCGGCCGTAGGCCGCGTACTGATACGGTTTTTTAGTGTTTAGCTGAATCTGTAACGTGCTGCGCTGCTGTCGCATAGTTGCACCCCAAGAGCGAACCGCAGAGTTCGATACATCGCAATTCCTGTGGGAGCCCCTGTGGCGAGGGGGCTTGCCCCCGTTTGAGTGCGTAGCACTCACAAGATCTCTGGTGCATCAGAGATTTTGGGGCTGCTTCGCAACCCAACGGGGGCAAGCCCCCTCACCACAGCCGCTCCCACAGGTTCTGTGCAAAATTCCTGATGAGGCAGCCACATGTATCAATACGATGACTACGACCGGGCCCTGGTGTTCGAGCGTGTTGCGCAGTTTCGCGATCAGGTCGAACGTTTCATGGCCGGGGAGTTGAGCGAAGAAGAGTTCCTGCCCCTGCGCCTGCAGAACGGCCTGTACATGCAAAAGCATGCCTACATGCTGCGCGTGGCGATTCCTTACGGCACCCTGAGCGCCAAGCAAATGCGCATTCTGGCGAGCATTGCGCGGGACTACGATCGTGGCTACGGCCACTTCACCACCCGGCAGAACATGCAGTTCAACTGGATCGAACTGGCCCAGGTGCCGGACATTCTCGAACGTCTGGCTCAGGTGGAAATGCATGCGATCCAGACCTCCGGCAACTGCGTGCGCAACATCACCACCGAGGCCTTCGCCGGCGTCGCGGCGGACGAGTTGATGGACCCGCGCCCGCTGGCAGAGATCCTGCGGCAATGGTCGACCATCAACCCGGAATTCCTGTTCCTGCCGCGCAAGTTCAAGATCGCCATCTGCTCGGCGAAGCAGGACCGCGCGGCGATCATGATGCATGACATCGGCCTCTATCTTTATCGCGATGAGAGCGGGCAAATGCTCTTGCGGGTGATCGTTGGTGGCGGCTTGGGGCGCACGCCGATTCTCGGTTTGCAGATCCGCGAAGGCTTGCCGTGGCAGCACTTGCTGTCCTACGTCGAGGCGGTATTGCGCGTCTATAACCGCCACGGGCGGCGCGATAACAAGTACAAGGCGCGGATCAAGATTCTGGTCAAGGCACTGGGTATCAAAGCCTTCGCCAAGGAAGTGGAGGAGGAGTGGCAGCACCTCAAGGACGGTCCGGCGCAGTTGACCGACGTCGAGTATGAGCGTGTCGCCAGTGCCTTCGTGTCGCCCGATTACCGCTCACTGGCCGGCACCGATCTGGACTTCGGCACACGCCTGGCCGAGAACCCGGCCTTCGCCCGTTGGGTGACGCGCAACGTTCAACCGCACAAGGTGCCGGGTTACGCCAGCGTGGTGCTGTCGACCAAACCGGGCATCGCCGCGCCGCCGGGGGATGTCACGGCCGAGCAGATGGAGGCGGTGGCCCAGTGGTCCGAACAGTTCGGCTTCGGCGAAATTCGCATCGCCCATGAACAGAACGTCGTCCTGCCGGATGTGCCGAAGGCCGACCTTTACGCTCTGTGGTGCCTGGCCTGCGAGCAAGGCCTGGGATGCGCCAACATCGGCTTGTTGACCGACATCATCGCCTGCCCCGGCGGCGACTTCTGCGCGTTGGCTAACGCCAAATCCATTCCCGTCGCACAAGCGATACAGGCGCGTTTCGAGGACCTGGATTACCTGCATGACCTGGGCGACATCAGTCTGAATATCTCCGGTTGCATGAACGCCTGCGGCCACCACCACATCGGCAACATAGGCATTCTTGGCGTCGATAAGAACGGCAGCGAGTGGTACCAGATCACCCTTGGCGGCGCCCAGGGCAAGAACAGCGCGTTGGGCAAAGTCATCGGGCCGTCCTTCAGCGCCGCCGAAGTGCCCGCGGTGATCGAGCGGATCATCGCTACATTTGTCCGCTACCGCGAGAGCGAGGAACTGTTCGTCGATACCTTGGCACGCATCGGTCTGGAGCCGTTCAAGGAGCGGGTTTACCCGAAAATGCTGGAGGTGTCGGCATGAATAATCTGCTGCGTTTGCAAGAGGGCGGTGCCGAGTGGGTGCGCGATGATCCGTGGCAGTTGATTCGTGAAGCAACGGACGAGTTGCCGGTCGGACCGCTGATACTACCGTTACCCCAATGGCTGGCCCTCAACGCCAATACCACGACAGCGCTCGAAGGCGTCTGGCTGGGGCCCAACGATGAAGTGACAAACCTGACCCCGTGGTTTCCCGACCTGCCGCTGATTGCCCTGGATTTTCCGAGTTTTCGCGACGGACGCGCCTACAGCCAGGCCTATCTGCTGCGTACGCGTTTCGGTTGGCAAGGCGAATTGCGCGCGATTGGTGATGTACTGCGCGATCAACTCAGCCACATGCGTCAATGCGGTTTCGACAGCTTTGCCGTGCGCGAAGATAAATCCGCTGAAGATGCACTCAAGGGGCTGGCGGGGATGAGCGTGTTGTACGGACGCTCGGTGATTGAGCCGCGGCCGTTGTTCAGGCGGCGCTGAAGCTTTCCCGGCTCAAATCCCAGTCAGTTAGCGCAACCCCTGTGGGAGCGGGCTTGCTCGCGAAAGCTGACTGACATTCAACATTGAAGTCGACTGATACACCGCTTTCGCGAGCAAGCCCGCTCCCACAAGGATCTTCTGTGTACGGGGATTTTTGCTTGGGCCAATGATGGCATTTTGATAGAGTCCGCGCCTCATAGGGAGTCGGCAAAGAAAGGAGTCTGGTTTGAGCGTGGGCAAGAAGATTTTAGGGCTTTTCGCGTTGCTGCTGATGGCGGCCCTGTGGGGCAGTTACTTTTATGTGTTCAAAGAGAACCGTAACGGCCAGCTCGGGGAGACCTTCAGCAGCTACGCCTGGTGTGGCACGCCACCGGCCAGCGATGCCACAGGCTCGGGCAGGGATCGACTGTCGCTGCACATCACCAACAACGTTCATGGCGAGTTCATGCTCTCGGGCGCGGTGATCGTCTCCGAGCGAACCTTTGATCGCTATGACCTGGGCCGCAACGAACTGCGGCTGCGCATGGAACCCCTGCAGTGGTCCTACGGCATTGCGCCGATTCTCATGGAGCAGGTCAGGATCAAGCCCCTGAGCCGCAACCTGTCTTCGACCGATAAAAGTGCCTACGCGGAACTTGAGTCCAGACCCATCGGGGTCTTGGGGCGGTCGACGGACTTTCCGTTCGACACCTATCGCTACGGCTACAAACCAGTGCTGTACATCCTCAAAGGCAATGAACGCATTGACCTGAAGTTCAGGCACATCACCACTGGCATGGAGATGTCGAACACCTTTACGCCGATCCGGAAGTACAACCGTGTCGAGTACATCAACGAGAAAAACTCGTTGATTCGCGAGGAGGATTACAAGCCCTACGGCGCCAACGAATGCGCGTTCAGTGTCGAGCGCAAAGGCTCGTTCAAGGTGATTGTGCTGCTGTTGTTGCTGGTGATGTGCCTGCCGCTGCTGCACGTGTTTTATCGCGATGAGCCGGGTATCGATTTTCTCGCGACGCTGGTGAGTATTGGTGCGATCCGGGTGTTTCTGGTGGGGCCGTTGAACGACTTTCAGCTGTACAGCATCGACTTCCTGTTCGCGGCGGTGATCATCCTGGTGGGCACGGTGTCGCTGATCAAGGCGATGCGCGCCAATAGTCGGCGGGAATTGGCGGCGAGAAGCGGATCTTCGTGGTGATTGACCAGGGCTTGCCCGCGAAGGGGCCTTTGAATATGGCCGCGATCACTTCAGCAATAGGTGAATATTGTGCTTTTTGATAACAAAGTGCCGAGCATTGGCTATACCTGTAATTCCCGTATTCAATATTGTTGCCCGGCCTTCTGACAGGAGTTACAGCATGAAGCTTGCGTTACTGATGAGCACACTGTGCATCGCCTCGATTGGGGTGGTGGGTTGCTCGAGCAAAGTCGTCGAGCCGGACCAGTATTCCGGTTTTCTCAAGGACTACAGTCAGCTCAAGGAAGCCAAGTCGCCATCGGGCGCTGTGGTGATGCGCTGGATGGACCCCAAGCTCGATATCAACAAATTCACCAGTGTCTACATCGAGCCGACTCAGCTCTATCCCAAACCGCAGCCGACGGTGAAAATCCCTCAGACCACACTGAACGGCATCACCAGTTACTACGATCAGGCGCTCAAACGCGAGGTGGGTAAATCCCTGCCATTGGCCAGCGGTCCCGGCCCTGGCGTTTTGGTGGTGCGTGCGGCGATCACCTCTGTTACCAGCAAGACCGAAAGCCTCCAGCCTTATGAAGTGATCCCGATCGCCCTGGTAGCGGCGGCAGTCAGTACCGCCAGCGGCATTCGCGACCAGGAAACCAATCTGGCCACCGAAGCGGTGTTTCTCGATGGTGGCAACAACAAAGTCGTGGCCCAAGTGGTGCGCAAGGGCATTGGCAAACCGCTGGAAAGCTCAGATCAGGTGATGAAGGCCGGTGACGTGAAAAACGTGATCGATGGCTGGGCGTCGGATATGCATCAGTCGTATCTGAAACTCAAGTCCAAGTCCAAGTAATGCGGCGGGGCTGAGGGCCTCTTCGCGAGCAAGCCCGCTCCCACATTGATTCTGTTTCGATCACAGATTTTGTGAACACCAGAGATCAAATGTGGGAGCGGGCTTGCTCGCGAAAGCGGTCTCCCGGTACCACTAATTCCCCCCGCAATCCCGATACCCCGCTACGACGCATCAAGCGGCATCAGGTGCATCAGAAGTGCATCAGGTATGTCAGGTGCATAAGTTTTGCTTCAGTGCTTCTTCGCCTGCGCACGTACTCGTTCTTCCTGCTCGCGCAACTGCGGTGTGAACTCGGCCCCGAAGTCTTCGGCCTCGTACACCTGGCGAATCTCGATCTCGGCCTCTGTGCCCGGCATCGGGTTGGGGCAGCGCTTGACCCACTCGATCGCTTCCTCTTTCGACTTCACCTGCCACAACCAGTAGCCAGCGATCAGCTCCCTGGTTTCGGCGAACGGGCCGTCGATCACCGTACGCTCGTCACCCGAAAAACGTACGCGGGCACCTCTACTGCTGGGCTGCAGGCCGTCGCAATCGATGAGGATGCCAGCCTTGGCCAGTTCCTCGTTGAAATTGCCCATCGCGGTCATCAGTTCTTCGCTGGGCATCACACCGGCCTCGGAATCCGGGCTGGCTTTCACAATGATCATGAATCGCATGGTTTTGTCTCCGCTGGATTTGAGTGACTCACTGTCTAGTCGAATGGCCGTCGCCCGAATCGACACTACCTTTAACGAAAGACCGCAAAAGAAGTGGATTTGTTACCTGTGAGGGTGATTGATTCCCTCAAATAGCACCTCGTTTTAAATCCACACCGATAACTATGTACCGCACCTGACTGCGGTTGCATCGACATGCTGTGCCTACAGACAAGGAGAGACTGTATGGCACAACAAACACATTACGATGGAACGTCAGGAAGTGTTGTCATCAGGTCCGGACCACCCGCTTCGAGTGGTGGCTCAGGCGGCGGTTTTGGTGGCGGCGCAGGGGTTTCAGGCGGATTCGGTAGAACCAGCAAGAAAAGACAAAAGGCTCGCAGGCGGGCCATAGAAGCTGATCGTCAGAAGAAGGAAAAAGAGCGTGTGCAGGCCGAGGCGGCTCAAGCACAGGCAGCCGCAGCCCAAGCTCAGGAGCAGGCCCGCTTGCAGGCCCGGCATCAACAGCTCGAGGGGCTGGCGCAGCATCATGCTGCCGTAAGAGTCGAGGTAGACCAACGTTTTGCTGCCCGATCCGCACAACTCGCTCCGACCCTGGAACAGGAAGTCCTGGCGGCGCGACGACCGCCCGATATCCACTTGAACGAGCGCTTGCAGCTTCACAACATCACCAAACAAAAACAAGAAATTGATGGGCTGATCACCCGAAAAACCGCAGAACTGAACGCAAAGAACGCGGTTGCCCGATCATTCGATGGACACGATCCACTCACCCGCACGGTTAACGATTACCGGGCCCGACTGGAGCAATTCGGCGAGGCGCTCGTTCACGGCCACCAGATCTGGGAAAACGCCTACAACGCGGCCCACGAAGCGAGGCTGCTATCCACACAGATAAGCGCACTCACTGACAAGTCCAGCGCGCTGGCCAGGCGTCATGCCGAGCAGACGATTGTCTGGCGCGAAAGGGAAGCGGTCTGGGAGGCCCAACGCCAGTACGCCAGGCAGCGTGAAGCTCGAGTTCGCTTCAAGCAGCAGGCCGATGAAGATGCACGGGTTGAGCGGGTCAGGCAGGCCAACACGCTGACAGTCCCGGTGTCTTCGCTGACCGCTGGCGGGATGGCTTTGACGCGCGATGGCATATTCGTTGCGCAGCAAGGTGCTGCAGTGCTTGAAATGGCTGTCCAGTCTGCCGTCAATACCCTCATCGATTTCGGGCGGATTGCCGCAAAAACGGGACCGGTGTTCGTCACCGCGATGGTGTACTCGCCAACCCTTGGTGATGGTGAGTTGAGCGCTGAGCAACGTCGGCGTTTGTTTCAGGCTGTCGGGGTGCCCGCGCCAACGTTGGGTCTTACTGACCGCCAAGCGTTGCAATCGATCGCCGATGCGGGCGGTTCAGTGGAGGTCGCATACCGACTCAAACCTGAAACCGTGCCGGAAGGCACCGCGATCATCGCTGTCGCTACGGGCGATGCCATTGGTGCTGATGTGCCGGTCATCAATGCGGTGCTTGACCCGCTGACCGGCCTCTATAGCGCCGAGATTCCCGGATCGCCAGCCAGGCACCTGCAATTCACCCCGGACACCACTCAGGTTGCCACTGCCAGTCAGCCCGGGCTGAGCGTGTTGACACCCCAGGTCGAGGCCATTGCGGCGGGCGTCGATCTGCGTATCAGCGATTGCATTGTGTGCGTGCCTGATCAGCCGCCGATTTACTTCACCTTCAATCTGCCACCGATAGGCTCGGGCGTCGTCACAGGGGTCGGTAAACCGGCGGCGAATGACTGGTGGAAAACCACGAGCCAGGCGCAAGGTGCTGCCATTCCCGTGCAGATAGGCGACCAGTTTCGTGGTCGTGAATTCAATTCGCTCGCCGCCTTCGACGAAGCGCTGTGGCGAACGCTCGGCGAGCATCCGACGCTCATCGCTCAATTCGATGAGGTGAACAAAAAGCGCATCGAACAAGGCTTCGCGCCGTACGCGCCGAAAAGTACCTGGGTCGGTGAGCGACGCGAGTTCGAACTGCGCTATCAGGAGCGGGCAGAGCTCGGCGCCAATCCTTTCAACCTCGACAAAATCAGCATCACCACGCCGCAAAGCATCCAGGGACGGCTGGGGATCACTCCTGCGGTCCTGCCCTGGCCGATTCGTCCGGTTGGTGTCGGAACCTGGACACCCCTGGTGCCGCCAGGTATCGAACACCTCGGTCCTACAACCTCTCCGGTTACACCGTCGATTCCAGCAGTTTATCCCGGCACACCGATCATCCCGGTCCTACCGCAAAACGAGACGTTTCCGGCTGTTGACGAAGGGCAGATCGGTGCCAGTATTCCTGGGTATCCGGCGGATATGGAGTTGCCTTCGTCGGATGTCCTGTTTCTGGATCGGCGTGATGATCCGGGGACTGCAATAGGTTGGGGATCCGATGCCTCGGAGGTTTGGCTTGGGGATGACGCGAGGGGAAAGGGGGCTCCGATTCCTTCGCACATTGCGGATCAATTGCGGTGGCAGGAGTTCAGGAATTTTCATGGCTTCAGGCGAGCGTTTTGGAAGGCTGTTGCGGCGGATGCGGAGTTGAGCAGTCAATTTAAAACCATTGATTTGATCTTGATGCAAAAAGGCAAAGCACCCTTCGCCTCGCCTAACGACAGGAATGGAGGGCGAGTTAAATTTGAGATTCATCATATTTTTGAAGTTGCACAAGGAGGAGGTGTTTACGACATGGATAATTTGTTAGTCATGACGCCTAAGCGGCATATTCTTCTACATGGCAAAGGAATTGACTGATGGAGTTTAAAGAGCATTTTGAGGACTACACAGAATCTGAATTTCTGGAGTTTCTTCGAGGCCTTTTTGAAGGGGGGCGAGATTTATCTGATGATGATTTCGACGCATACATAATCAAAGGTGTATTGCACTTCGAGGCAGTGACTGAGCATCCAGATGGTTCGGATGTCATTCTCCATCCTAAGGGCGGTCAGGAAGATAGCCCCGAACGCATCCTGAAAGAAGTCAAAGAATGGCGCGCACTCAATAACAAACCCGGCTTCAAGCCAGAGTAACTGCACGCATCCAATTCAAAGGCATCTGCTCATCACACATGAGCAGATGCTGTTATCTGGCAGCCGTTGTGTGCCCGAAACAAGGAAGCAACAAAGATGGAACTTAAAACAACACTCAAGGATTACACCGAATCGGAATTCCAGGCCTTGGTGAACAGAATCTGGGCCGTCGATCTGCCGAAACAGGACCACGACCGACTGATCAATCATTTCGACCGCATCGTCGGTGATCCCAAAGGGGCCGACCTGCTGTTTTATCCGCCAGAGGACGATACGAACACTTATTCATCGGGCTCGGTCGTGTACTACGTCAAGGACTGGCACCACAAGCAGGGGCGTGCCGCATTAAAAGGGGAGGGTGTTCCTGTTCCACGTCCGGTTGCTGCAAGACCGGGAGCACCGTTGACCCCGGCGCAGATGACACAGCAACGTATCGCCTGGAACCTGGCTGACGTACATAAAGTCGCTGTAGATCTGGCGGACTCAGAACGGGCGGCAGAAGCGGCACTCAGTGTATTCGAGCAACAGATTAAACACTTGCGTCAGCGACAGAACGCCCAAGTGGACATCCGTGGGCGCGAGGCGGACATCCGTGCTCTGGAAACTTCTGAATTTGAAGCGCGCGTGGCGGCCCGCCGATACGAATTCTGGAAAATGAGCATCGGGTTCAAAAGAGACAGCGCCCGGCGCGAGCTATCCTACGCCCGGTCCGAACTCGCGCAGTGGCAAAGTATCGCCCAGCAGATCAATGCCACTCACGACCGTTATCTGGCGAAGTTGAATGAAATCAATCAACGTCTCCATCGTTTTCAAGTGGGTGCCGAAGCGCTGCTGGGGGTCGCGCAAACACAACTCGTTGATCAGCGTTATCAGCAGGGAGCAGGGCCGACCCAGGCGGGCGAGCTTCTTTTTGCGCCGCTTGCCTTTGCCAATGCGCGACCGGGTATTTTCCTCGATGGCGGCCTTTCGCAACCCCTGGAGACCCATCGGGTAGCACTGCAAAAAGCCATACGCTCGGCGGTGGCGGAGTTTACCTGGCAGATAACCTCGGGAACCCAGGACCATCAAGGTCAATACGCTGCCGTGTTGCAATTCGAATTCTCCAGCCGGGCCGAAGTGGAAAGGTATGGGCTCAGCGTTCCACTGCTCGAGCTGCTGCCGATCGAGGGCCAGTCTTGGCAAGACTTGGCCGCGACGGGTGCCGAAGTCGATCTTCCGTTCAGGATGAGCAGCGGCGCGTACGCTGTTCCACCAGGGACGATGTCCCGGGGGCTGAGAGAAATAAACACATTGCTACAGGTGGCCATTACGCCGACTAATGGCAACGTATTGTCGTCCAGGGTGAGGGTGCGAGCGGCTGTCTGGAATGAGCAGATGAAGACCTATTGTTTTACCGCTGACGGGCCGGCCCCGGCAATTGTGAGCTGGAGCGCGCCAGCGACCCTTGAAGCCACATCGGTCCTGGCACCAGCCCCCGAGTATCGGCTGGGATTTCTTCGCTCTTCGCCTGTGCCCTTGCTGGAGGCTTTCAACGACATGGCCGCGATTCGTTTCGATGACTACGTCGTTGTCTTCCCGCCAGCGTCTGGCCTGGACCCGCTTTACATCATGTTCAGAGACCGGAACGAATACCCCGAAATGAGCATTGCTCAAGCAAAGCCCTAGCACGGTGCCGTGTTAACACGGCTGTCCAATCAGCCACCCCGCCAAACAAAGGAAATGTTACGGTCTATGCCTGTACTGGAACTCACCACCCTGATCCTCAATCGTACCCCCGAGCAAGTCCTCGACTTCTGTCTGGAAGGCGTGAACTTCCCGAAGATCTTTCCAGAGCGAGTCACGCTGTTGAGCGATATCGATTTGAGTAACCTGCGCATCGAAGCCGGTCGCCAGTTTCGCTTTCGGCACTGGATGTTCAACCTGATCCCATCGAGCTGGACGGTGGTGATCCGCGAGGTGGGAGAGCACCATTTCATCGATGAAATGCTTGAGGGGCCCATGGCTGCCTTTCGTCATGAACATCGGGTGGCGGCGGGTGAGGGCGGTACGCTGTACACCGACCGTGTGACCTATGCAGCCATGGGTGGCGCACCGTTGGAATGGTTGCTGGTCAATGCCTACATGCGGCGGATTTTCGAAGCGCGGCATCGCAATATGTTGCGCTTGCTCGGTTAAGCAGCCCGTATACGGTCCTGTGGGAGATTCTATGGTTGAGGGGAAGCCCTCAACCCGTTTTCGCTTGGTATTCACTCTGCCCTTTCAGCAGTGCAAATACGACCCGTGCA
>NZ_JBWCCN010000035.1:0-17520 GCF_056279485.1 Pseudomonas sp. TE12508
AACCTCCTCGACGGCAAGGCCGGTGCCGATACCCTCGACGGCGGTGCCGGCAACGACACCTACCTCGTCGACAATGCCGGCGACACAGTGATCGAGCGCGGCACTTCGCTGGCCGAGATCGACACGGTGCTGTCGTCGATCAGCTACACCCTGGGCAGCAACCTCGAGAACCTGACCCTCACCGGCAGCGATAATCTGGACGGTACCGGCAATGCCCTGAGCAACCGCCTCGTGGGTAACAACGGCAATAACACGTTGGACGGCGGCCTCGGCGCCGACGTGATGATCGGCGGCAGTGGCAATGACACCTACATCGTCGACAACCTCAAGGACGCCATCACCGAGATCAGCACCCTGGCGAGCGAAATCGACACCGTGCGCTCCTCGGTCAGCTGGACCTTGGGCGCCAACCTGGAAAACCTCACCCTCACCGGCAGCGACAACCTCACTGGCGTCGGCAACACCCAGAACAACGTGCTGACTGGCAACGCCGGCAACAACATCCTCAACGGCGCGGCCGGACTGGACACACTGATCGGCGGCGCCGGCGACGACAGCTACGTCCTCGACCAATTCGGCGAATTGGCGCTGCTGCAGGAAACTGCCGATCAGGGTCGTGACCTGCTGAACATCGCCTACACCTCGACCCCGACCACCGGCACCGTCGACCTCAGCCAAAGCAACCTGCAAAACGTCGAAAACGTCACCCTCACCGGCCTCGGCGCCTTCACCGTGGTCGGCAATGACCTGAACAACACCCTGCTCGGCAATGCCTCCATCAACACCCTGCAAGGCGGGGCCGGCAATGACTGGCTGGATGGCGGCGTGGGCGCTGACATCCTCAGCGGTGGCAGCGGCGATGACACCTACGTCATCGACAACGCCACCGACAAGGTCATTGAACTGGCCGACGAAGGTCGTGACCTGATCAGGACGGCAGTGAGCTACACCCTGTCGACCAACGTCGAAGACGGCGTGCTGCTCGGCGCCGCCGCGTTGAACCTCACGGGCAACGAACTGGACAATAGCCTCACCGGCAACGCCGCCGCCAACGTCCTCGACGGCAAGGCCGGGGCCGACACCCTGGACGGCGGCCTCGGCGCCGACCTGATGATCGGCGGCACCGGCAACGACACCTACATCGTCGATAACCTCAAGGACGTGGTCACCGAGACCAGCACCCTGGCAAGTGAAATCGACACCGTACGTTCCTCGGTCAGTTGGACCTTGAGTGCCAACGTGGAAAATCTCATCCTTACCGGGACCAATAACCTAAACGGAGTCGGCAACGCCCTGGACAACGTGCTGAACGGCAACAGTGGGAACAACGTGCTCAACGGTGGTACGGGGCTGGATACGCTGAGCGGTGGTGCTGGCGACGACACTTATACCCTCGACCAAGCCGGCGAACTGGTGCTGCTGCAGGAAACTGCCGACCAGGGTCGCGACCTGCTGAACATCACCTATGCCTCGACTCCGACCACCAGCATCATCGACCTCAGCCAAAGCAACCTGCAGAACGTCGAGAACGTGACCCTCACCGGCCTCGGTGCCTTCACCGTTATCGGCAACGACCTGAACAACACCCTGCTCGGCAATGCCTACGTCAACGATTTGCAAGGCGGGGGCGGCAACGACTGGCTGGATGGCGGCGTGGGCGCTGACATCCTCAGCGGCGGCAATGGTGATGACACCTATGTCATTACCGATAACGCCGCTAATGTCACCGAATTGGCCGATGAAGGCCACGACCTGATCCGCACGACGGTGAGCTATATCCTGTCGGCCAACGTCGAAGACAGCGTGCTGCTCGGCGCCGCCGCGTTGAACCTCACGGGTAATGAGCTCGACAACAGCCTGACCGGCAACGCCGCCGCCAACCTCCTCGACGGCAAGACCGGCGCCGACACCCTGGACGGCGGTGCCGGCAACGACACCTACATTGTCGACAATGTCGGCGACACGGTGATCGAACGCGGCACCTTGCTGACCGAGATCGACACGGTACTGTCGTCGATCAGCTATACCTTGGGCAGTAACCTCGAGAACCTGACCCTCTCCGACACTGACCACCTCGATGGTACCGGCAATGCTCTGAACAACCGTCTGATCGGTAACTCCGGCAACAACGTTCTGGATGGCGGAATCGGCGCCGACGTGATGAGCGGCGGCAGCGGCAATGACACCTATATCGTCGACAACCTCAAGGACGTAGTCACCGAGAGCAGCCTCCTGGCGAGCGAAATCGACACCGTGCGCTCCTCGGTCAGCTGGACCCTGGGTGCCAACCTGGAAAACCTCACCCTCACCGGCAGCAATAACCTCAACGGTGTCGGCAACACCCTGAATAACGTACTGACCGGCAATAGCGGCAATAACCAACTCAATGGCGGAGCGGGCAACGACCTGCTCGACGGCGGTGCGGGCAATGACCTACTGGTGGGAGGTCTGGGCGCAGACACCCTCACGGGGGGCTCTGGTGCCGACCGGTTTATTTTCAGTTTGATAAGCGAGCTGGGCAAAGGGGCGAACAGCGATTTCATCACCGACTTCAGCAGCCTGCAGGGTGACAAAATCGACCTGTCGAAACTCGATGCCAATATCCTCACCACCGCGTTCAACGCCTTCACTTTCATTGACTCGAATGCATTCACAGGGGCAGGACAACTGCGTTTCGAAGATCATGTGCTGTACGGCAACGTCAACGGCACGCTGGGTGCAGACTTCGAAATTCAGCTGGTAGGCGTGGACACCTTTAGTGCCAACGATCTGGTGGCATGACAACGGCAGTACAATGAAAACGCCCCGACTTGTTCGGGGCGTTTTCCTTTAAGAGATGCAGTTGTCCCTCAGTTAAGACAGAACGCCCAACTCCTTCGCCCTTGCCACCGCCTGGGTCCTGCGTTCTACCCCCAACTTACTGTTGATATGACTGGCATGGGTTTTCACCGTGTGCAGCGAAATAAATAATTGATCGCTGATTTCCTGGTTCGAACACCCTTGGGCGATCAGTCGCAGAACGGCCAGTTCACGCGTACTGAGCTGTTCGGCAGCTGGCGATGATTCCATCACCGGCCGAGAGGCCATGGCTGGAAGTTTTTCCGAGAGACTTTGCGAAACGGCCGTCGGTGCACAGAGTTGAAGTTGCCCGCGCAGCCAGTCCGAGTGCTCGGTCAGCAATGGATCAAACGGTTGCAGGACGCCTCCGGCGGCCGCTTCCAAAGCCTGGGCCAGCGCCTTGCGCGCCTCGGATTCGCGCCCGCCCGCCAGCAACAGCATGATTTTCTGACTGAGCGCCATCACGCTGAGCATCTGCCGGCCGCTGTGCTGACCGTGTTCATGCAACGCATTCAATCGCCCTTCGGCGAGCATGGGCTGGCCCTTCATCATGTCCAGCACCGCCTGTTGCAGTTCAATGTGCAGCGGCAGTTGCGGATGGAACTCCGGGGGGGCCGCCGGATGCTCGCCGTTGTAAGTCTGACCCAATCGCGTGAGCCAGGCTTCGGCGAGGTCGGTGCGGCCCTGGGCCAGCCAGAGTTCGCATTTGACCAGAGTGATCATCGCCAGGTAGTAAATCGGCGGGACGTCCCAGATGTGCATCAGGCGCTCGGCCTCGGCGAGTTCGGCGAAGGCTTTTGCGAATTCGCCGTTGTGGCCATCCAGCCGTGCGATCACGCAATGGCCGATCAGTACGCTGATGTCGCGACAGGCCCGGGCTTCGCCCAACCCTGCTTGCAAACGTGCCCGCGCAGCTTGGGGTTGCAAGCGCAGAGCCAGCAAAAATCCCTCGTATAAAATCAGCCGCGCGCGCACTGCGTACAGCCGTTGCGGGGATAAGCCTTGCAGGCGTTGCAGCCCCTGGCGGACTTCATCCAGTGAGCGAAGAATCTCCCCACGCGCCTGCAGCACACGGGCGCGGTCGTAATGGGCCAGCGCCTCGAACAATGGATTGCCGACCCGTTGTGCCAGTTCAAGGGACTCACGATTCAGCCCCCGGGCACGCCAGAGGTCGCTGTCGGCAATGGCCAGGTTCGACAATGTAGAGAGGCACATCAGGCGTTGCCCATAGCGTTTGGCCGGCAGGCTCTCCAGCGCTTCGGTGCAATAGCGCAACGTCAGCTCGCGATTGCCTCGGCCCCGGGCGATGATGCCGCTCAGGGCCAGCCATTGCGCCAGCATGGATTTTTGCGCAGTAGCCGACGGCGCCGGCAAGAAGTGGCTCAAATGGCTGGCCAGCTCCTCGGCGGCGTCCAGCTGGCAGGCCAGCCCCAACGCCCAGCTGTAGAGCACGATCAGCCGTGGTGTGCTGATCAGCAAGCTGTCGGGCAGGTCCATTTTCCAGCGCAGCAGCATGCCGACGTTCTGCTCGGCCAGCAGCTGTTCTTCGGAGAGGTTTTGCACCAGATTCGCCGCAACATCCAGATGCCCGGCACGCAACGCCTGCTCCACCGCCTCATCGAGTAACCCTTGAGAGTTGAACCAGCGGCAGGCACGCAGATGCAGGCTGGCCGTCGGCACTATCGCCTGGGCGGTGGGCCGGCTGCGCAGCAGGTCGGAAAACAGGTGGTGATAGCGATACCAGTGACCGTGTTCGTCCAGCGGCACCAGAAACACCTGATGCGCCAGCAGGAAACGCAGGATCTCGGCACTGTCATGGGCTTCGCGCACGGCGTCGCACAACTCGCTGCAAAAGCGCTCTTGGGGCGCGGTCTCGTACAGGAATGACTGCACCTCGGCGGGCAGGCAATCGATCACTTCTTCGAGCAGGTAATCGCGAATCAGCCCTTCCCCACCGTACAGCGATTGGGGCAATGCGCCCTCGCTGCCCGCCTCAGAGGCCGCCAGCAACCAGAAGCGCAGCCCGGCCACCCAGCCTTCACTGCGCTGGATCAAACTCTCCAGCGCCTCGCCACGCAATGAAATGCTGTGCCGATCAAGCAGGCTCAGGGTTTCATCGTGGGTCAGTCGAAGATCCTGTTCATGTAACTCGAGCAGTTGCCGCGACAGTCGCAGGCGTGCCAGATGCCAGTCGGGACGTTGCCGACTGGTGACCATGACCAGCAGACCATCGGGTAAATGATTGAGAAAAAATTGCAGGCAACGATCAAGCACCGGGCCCTGGGCCAGATGATAGTCATCGAGTACCAGTAACAGCGGCGTAGCGGGTGAAAGGTGCACAGCCAGTTCATCGAGCAAACCGTCCAGCCATTCTTCGAAGGCGAACGGCTGATGACGTTGGCGCATTTTCAGCAGCCCCAGCGCCTGGCTGCCCAGTTGCGGAAAATATTCCTTAAGACCTTCGAGCAGGCGCTCAAGAAAACGACCGGGATCACTGTCCCGAGGGCTCAACCCTAGCCACAGGCTTTGCCAGTGACCCGGCAACCCCTGGCAAAACTCCACCGCTAATGAACTCTTGCCGAACCCCGCTGGCGCGCTGACCAGCAATAGCCTGCCACCGAGGCCGGCGCTCAGACGCTCGCACAAACGCGGCCGCAGCACATGGCCGTCGGGCAGCGGAGGCCGGAAAAAGCGTCCGTCCAATGCTGCGACGGCAACGCTTGCAGGGCCCGGAAGTGGGGACAGATCAGTCATGGCCGGCTCTTGTTTGAAAGGCTGATGGCGGCGTTACAGATGTCCGCAGCCTAGCGGTAAACGAAGAGCTATTGAAGGTCATTGCTACAAATGGCTACAAAAAGACTACGAACAGAAGTTGCCAAGCCTGAGGTGCAGTTTTTTCGACAGACCGTGTCGCTCCCTTCGCGAGCAAGCCCGATCCCACACTGGATCTCCATTGCTCACAGATTTGTATGTCCACCGAAGATCAAATGTGGGAGCTGGCTTGCTCGCGAAAGGGCCATCACAGTCACCGACTGTTTCGCGAGTCCCCCCACGTTAACAAGTGCGCCCTGATACAAAATTCCGATAAAAAAACGCCCCGAACCAGTCGGGGCGTTTTTCGAGGATGCGGCCTCGGGTTACACCGTATTAGCGAACGCCTTCCTGACGCAATGCTGCCGGCGTGAAGTCTGCGGTGCTGGCAGTGAAGCCGAAGTTATATGCCGACTTTTCTTCGTTCTTCATGCCCAGGGCCAGGTAGCGGCCCGATTGCAGGTCGTACAAGGTTTCGAGGGCGTACCACGGCACTTGCTTGTCGTAGTAGTTCTCGGAGTGAGCCTCGGCGACACGCCACAGTTGTCCGCGACCGTCGTAGTGGTCGACCACAGCTGCCTGCCAGGTGTCTTCGTCGATGTAGAAGTCACGTTTGGCGTAAATGTGACGTTGACCTTCCTTCAGGGTCGCGACCACATGCCAGACCCGACGCAGTTCATAGCGAGTCAGGTCCTGATTGATGTGACCGGCCTTGATGATGTCGGCGTACTTCAGTTGTGGTGAATCGAGCTTGTAGCTGTCGGAGGCGATGTACATCTCTTTCTTGCCTTCGAGCTTCCAGTCATAGCGATCCGGCGCACCGTTGTACATGTCCAGGTTGTCGGAGGTACGCAGGCCATCGGCAGCGGTACCCGGCCCGTCATAGGACACTTGCGGCGCACGACGCACACGGCGTTGCCCGGCGTTGTAGACCCACGCCGAACGCGGTTCTTTAACCTGGTCGAGGGTTTCGTGTACCAGCAGCACACCACCGGCCAGACGCGCCGGCGCGGTCACTTTCTGCTTGAAGTAGAACAGGATGTTGCCCGGATTTTTCGGGTCGTAATCCTTCATTTTGTCGCGGAACACGAACTGGTCCTCGAAGTACACCAGGCTGAACGAGCCGTTCGGCTGCGGTGTGGCCTGGGTTATCAGACGGGTCACACTGCCGCCGCGATAACGGGTGATGTGGTTCCAGATGACTTCAACGCCGCTTTTCGGAATCGGGAACGGGATCGCGGTTTCGAAGTTTTCCAGACCGTTGCCACCGGACACCAGGTTAGTGTTGGTGGCGTTCTTCTTGATCGAGGCGAACACTTCGTCCGGCACGGTGGCACCGCGATGGGACGGGTAGACCGGCATCTTGAAGGTTTCCGGGTAGCGCTTGAACATCGCGTACTGACCCGGCGCGAGCTTGTCCTTGTACTGGTCGACGTTTTGCGCGGTGATGGTGAACTGCGGTTTTTCACTCGCGAACGGATCAGACAGAAAACCCTTGCTGTCCACGCTACCGGCGTTTTTCGGCATGGGTTTCCAGGCCGGGATCGAACCGTCGGCGTTACCCGCCATCTCGGCGCCCATCGGGGTCAGGCTCTTGCCCAGCTTGTCCGCTTCGGCCGCAGGAACCGCCGCCATGACACCGGTTGCCAGCAGCGACAGCCCCAGAACGCCAACGTGGAACAGACTCTTTGTTATTTTCATAAATGTGTTCGTCCTGAAAATACAGTGCTTAGAAGTTCACGCCGAAGCTGAGCGCAACGAAGTCGCGATCATCCACGGTGGTGTACTTGCCGTCGAAGAAGTTGGTGTACGCCAGGCTCGCGGTGTAGGTGTTCTGGTATTCGGCGTCGACCCCCAGGCTCACCGCTTTACGACCTTCCTCGAAGTTGCCGCCAGGGCCAGGCGAGTAACCGCTCACGTCATGGGACCAGGCCACGTTCGGCTTGAGGTTCACACCGGCGAACACATCGTTGTAATCCCAGATGGCGCGACCGCGATAACCCCACGACATCGACGTGGTGAAGCCCTCGTCTTCGCAATTACGGCTGCGGTTGTTGGTTGCAGTACCTGCGCCGGCACCGTTGATGGTGCTGGTGTTGAGGATCGCCGAACAGGTGTTGAGGCCGCCGGTAGCCGGCAGTTCACCAGGACCGTAGACCGGGTCACGGCCGTAACGGATTTCGGAGCTGCTTTCCAGGCCGCCAACATGGGTCACGCCCACTTCGCCCACCAGGGTCAGACGGCTGGCGCCCATGACCTGATCGAAGAAGTGCGTCAGCGTGGTCTGGAACTGGGTGATTTCCTTGCGGCGATAGCCGTGCAAATCCTGACCCGGTACACCGGGGAGCAGCGAAGCGTTGGCCAAGGCACCGCCCAATGGGCGTACACCGGCAAACAGGATATCGGTGGAGTTGAGCTGCACCGGCGCGTTCGGACGGTAGCTGATCTCACCGCTCCATGCCGTACCGGTAGGCAGCGTGGTGGAGAAGCTCAAGCCGTAGAGACGGATGTCTTCCGGGTATTCGACGAAGTACTCGGAATTACCGGCGACCACCAGCGGCCCCAGCGCACGGAACGCCGCCGGCAAAGCTGCCACGCCGTTGTAGATCGATTGCGGAGCTCCCGTGGCGCTGAAGATCGGTGCACGGCTGTGGTAGTTCATGAAGTACGCGCCGAACTCGGTATCGAGCGGATCGAACATGTACTTCAAGGACGCGCCCCACTGGCCGCTGTCCCGCGCATCGCGGTCAGGACCACGACGCACCAGTACACCTTCTTCGTTGACGTCGACGCCCGCGTTGGCCAATGGGCCCAATGCGATGGCCGGAATGGTCGAGCGCTTGTTCAGCACGCGCAGGTTATTGTCGCAACCGTCGGCAATGATGTCCGGCTGGGAGAAGAAGGTGCCGCAGTTATCGACAACCGTCTGGTCCCATTCGAGCTGATAGAACGCTTCAGCCGACAGGTTGTCGGTCAGGCTTTGGGATACATAGAACATGTTGACCGGGATCAGGCCTTCCTTGACCTCGGCGCCAGGACGACGGAACGCGGACACGTCAATCGGGTTGATCGAGTTGATGCCGCCGCCGATGAAAGTACTTTCCCCCCAGCTCACGACCTGCTTGCCCAGACGCACGGAACCCGGCTGATCGGCGATGGCGTAGTTGTGGTAGACGAAGGCGTCGAGGATCTGGCCGCCGGAGGACTTGGCGCCCTCCTTGCGGTTGCTGTCGCTGATGTCTTTGAACTCGCGGCTTTCATCCTTGAGCTCGAAGTCGTACCAGTATTTGCCCCGGACGAAGACACCGGTGTCGCCGTATTTCAATTCAAGGTCATGGATGCCCTTGAAGATCTTCGAGAAGGTTTCGCCGCTCTTGAAGTTGTTGTGACCGTCATCAGACGTCTGGGACAGGCCGTGGCCCCCGTTATTGACGCCGATGAGGTTCTTGTTCGGGCTCTGAGTAGACCAACTGGCTCCGATCGACAGGGATGAGTCGAATTGACCCTCGATCTCACCGACGTTGAAACTGACGCCGAATGCAGGCCCGGCGAGCGAAGAGGCAAGACTGACCGCCAGGGGCAGTTTCGCCCGGCGCCAGAACTGGTTTACTGATGTCATCGACGCTACTCCATGTGCATTATTGTTATGGCTGAGTACTTTTAAAAACGTTGTGGGTGACCGCAAGCCAAGTGGTTCCGACGTCACGCCAAAGTTGCATCGCCCCGTTTTGTGCGCGCGCTCCGTTCTTAAAAATTCCTTGAGCGGACTATAGCCAGCAGGTAGTAGTGCTTGATCCCTCTAAAGTGTGATTTGCAGCTGCCGGCCACTCTGGAACAGTCCTTTCGCCAGTCCGACACATGTCGGCACGGCAAGGATGGCTGAAAATTCGGATTTCACAAGCCAAGCGCTTGCTTGGTGGGTCTGGCGCGCCGTTTTCGGCGCGCCAGATGACGCTTAAAGCGTCGAGAGGAAGGTACTGTTGTTAGCCTGCCATTCGGTGATGTCGACGCGGATGCGCTTCTTGTCGAGTTTGCCGACACTGGTCTTGGGAATTTCAGTAACAATGGCGATCTGGCTCGGGATGGCCCACTTGCTCAGGTGCCCCTGCTCAACGAACGGCTTGAGGTGCTCCTTGAGTTCCTTGGCCCCGATCTCATGCCCTTCCCTGACGACCAACAGCGCAAACGGCCGCTCGCCCCACTGCGGATCGGCGATGCCCACCACTGCTACTTCGCGTACCGCAGGGTGGCGGCTGATCAGGTCTTCCAGGTCCAGGGAGGAGATCCACTCGCCGCCGGTCTTGATCACGTCCTTGATCCGGTCGCGAATGTCGATCACGCCCATGCTGTCCAGGGTCGCCACGTCGCCGGTGTGCAACCAGCCCCCGGCCCAGAGCTCTGCGCCTTTCTGCGGTTCGTTGAAATAGCCCTCGGTGAGCCACGGTGCTCGCAGCACCAGTTCGCCCTGGGTCTCGCCATCGGCAGGCAGGAAGTTGCCGTCGGTGTCGACGATCGCCGCCTCGACCAATGGGCCCGGCACACCGGCCTTGATCCGGTAGGTGGTGCGTTCGTCTTCGGTGCCTGCCATCAGCTCATCGTTGAGGTGCGCGCACGATACCAATGGCCCGGTTTCCGACATGCCGTAAGCCGCGGTCAACTGAATGCCCTTGGCTTTGGCTGCTTCATACAGCGCACGGTTGAGCGCACTGCCGCCGATGACGATTTTCCAGCCGCCGAAATCGGTGTTTTGCGCCGCTTTGGCATTGAGGAGCATTTGCAGAATGGTCGGCACGCAATGGGAAAAGGTCACCTTCTCCTTGCGCCACAGTTCCACCAGATACTCGGGGTCGTAACGGCCGGGGTAGACCTGCTTGAGCCCGAGCATGGTCGCTACATACGGCAAACCCCAGGCGTGCACATGGAACATCGGGGTGATCGGCATGTACACATCGTTGGTACCCAGCAGGCGCACGCTGTCGATGGAACCCATGATGGTCGACACGCCCATGGTGTGCAGCACCAGTTGGCGATGGGTGAAATACACGCCTTTGGGGTTACCCGTGGTGCCAGTGGTGTAGAACGTGGTAGCGACCGAGTTTTCGTCGAAGTCTTCAAAGTCGTACTGCGGGCTCGCGGCGGCCAGCAATTGCTCGTACTCGCCAATCAGGTTCGGCAGGTCGGCGGTTTTTTCCGGCAGGTCGGTCAACAGCAGGGTTTTCTCCACGGTGGTCAGGTGCCCGGCAATCGCCTTGTACAGCCCGACGAACTCGCTGTTGACCAGCACGAAGCGGTCCTCGGCGTGGTTCATGGTGTAGAGAATCTGTTCCGGCGACAGGCGCACGTTGATGGTATGGATCACCGCACCGATCATCGGGATGGCAAACATGCATTCCAGATAGCGATGGCTGTCCCAGTCCATCACCGCCACGGTATCCCCGGCCTTTACGCCTGCGGCCGTCAGCACATTGGCCAGCCGCGCGACCCGCTCGATGAGGGTCGGATAGCTGTAGCGCAATTGATCGCGGTAGATGATCTCGCGGGTTTTTTCGTAACGGGCACCGGACATCAGCAGCCGTTTAATCAACAGCGGATACCGGTAAGCGCCCTCGGCTGGGGGGATAACGCGAGTCTGCAACATAAGAGTCCCTTTTCTGACTGCACGGTCTTGGTTTCTAAAGCTAAGCACTCTAGAGCCCTTGAACGCCAGCCAAATCAGCCAAAGGGATGATTTGCACAGCTGTATAAATGCTAGCTTTGCGCCATTACTTGCAGGAATTCATCAGCCGTTACACCGCTTTTCCCACGGCCGCCTCGGATGGTGTCCGGGGGAAAACCACTGCTGCCACGAAGGTCAACGCGGCAAAAACCGCCAATATCAGGTAAAGGCCTACAAAACCTTGGCGCGGTTCGACGAACGAAATCAGCGGAATGGCGCTAGCACTGGCACCGAACGATAAACAGTAACGCAGCGCGAAGACTCGGGACTGCCATTGCGGCGCGACGAAGTTGGCGACCATCGCATCATTCACCGTGACCTGGCCAAACACCACGAACATGAACGCCGCGCCCAGCGCTATCACGGCCCAACCGTCGACATAGGCCAACCCGAACAACAGCGGCGCCTGGCAAAGCGTCAACACCATAAACGGCCATTTCAGACTGAAATGATGCAAGACCCGACCGATGCTCAACTGCGCCACGGCACCGAAGGCATACGCCAGGCTGACCACGACGCCAAGAGTTTGCGGTGAAGCGAACAAATCGTGCAGGCGCTCCTGAAACAGTTTCGGATAGGTCATGGTCGTGGCGTTGAACACCACACCGCCGGTCGCGGTGGCCAAGGCCAGTACGCCGAACACCATGAACATGGAAATCCGCTGGCCAGCCGCACCTTTGAGCGGCATATGCGGACGCATCGGGATCGGTTCTTCGCGCACCTGAAACACGAAACCGATGCCCAGCACAATCGCCACCACGCCGGGCAAAATGAATGCCGAACGCCAGCCGAACTGCGCCACCAGCAACCCGGTGATCAACGCCGAAAATGCCACGCCGAGGTTGCCCCACATACCGTTGATACCGATTTCCCGGCCGCGATGCTGCGCGTAAGCCACCAGCATCGCGGTGCCTACCGGGTGATAGATCGCGGCGAAAATTCCGATCAGCGTCAGGCCGAGTACCAGCATCGGTGCGCTGCTGCTCACGCCGGTAAAGATTGCCGAGGCGCCAATGCCGAAAAAAAATACCAGCATCATTTTCCGTCGGCTCCAGTGATCCCCCAGCCAACCGGCCGGCAGCGAACAGGCGCCAAAGGCAATGAAACCGCCGAGGGACAGGCCGATCAGCGTTGCGTAGTCCAGCGCGAAGGCCTGGGTCATGCCGAGAATGGCGGCGGGAAAAATCAGCATGAACATGTGATCGATCACATGGGCTGCGTTGATATAGCGGAGGACATTTCTAGTCTGGTTCATCGCGGCACGCTTACGTTGTAGTGAGCGGCTTATGCTAAGTTGGCGAAAAAGAGCATTCCTGACAACAAAGTCATTGGATCTGACATGTTAATCAGCCATTTCCTGCACGGGCCGGTCAGCGCCTATCCGCGAGATTACGCGGACGGCGCTCACCAGGAGCTACATCAACACCGCGAAGCGCAGTTGCTGTACGCCGTTTGCGGCACCATGCGAGTGGTCACGGAGCAAGGTGCCTGGGTCATTCCACCGACCCGAGCCGTATGGATTCCGCCATTGGTGGCGCATGAGATTTTCATGTCGGGCGCGGTGCGCATGCGTTCGCTGTTCATTGCCCCCGAACTGTCGCCGTCAACTCTGCAACAGTGCTGTGTGCTGGCCGTCACACCGCTGCTGCGCGAGCTGATCCTGCGCGCGGTGCAAGGTCCGCGACACGCGGAAAACTCACTGATTCAGAAGCTGATGCTGGAAGAGATCGCCAGCCTGGAAAACCTTCCGCTACACATTCCAATGCCCGAAGATCGACGCCTGCTGGGCATCTGCCTGGCGCTGATGCGCGCACCGGAGCATTCCAACACCCTGGAAGACTGGGCACAGCAGGTCGGCGCCAGTTCTCGAACCTTGGCGAGGCTGTTCCAGCAACAACTGAAGATGAACTTCAATGCCTGGCGCCAGCAACTGCGCCTGATGGAAGCCCTGCCGCGCCTGCTCGCCGGGGAAAGCGTGCAGAGCGTGGCGCGCGATCTGGGCTACGGCAGTGCTCGGGCGTTCAGCGCGATGTTTCGCCGTTTGCTCGGGGAAAACCCTCGGGAATACCTGAACGCGCTGAACAAATTGAGCGAGCTCAATCCCCCGTAGACACTCAGCGCGATCAATGCATCTCGGTGAACGCGAGTTTCACGCCGATGGCAATCAGCACCGCGCCCATGGTCCGGTCGAACCAGTGGCCCATGCGGGCGAAACCGGCGCGCACACGTTGTTGGCTGAACAGCATCGCCACCAGGCAGAACCAGACTGCCGTCGCTGCGGCCAGATAAATCCCGTAACCGGCCTGTACCGCCAATGGTGTGTGCGGGTTGATCACCACGGTGAACAGCGACAGGAAAAACAGCGTGGCTTTCGGGTTCAGGCCGTTGGTCACGAAACCCGAAGTGAAGGCGCCCCGTGCGGTGCGCTCGCCGGCTTCCTGGTGCAGATCATCCGCTACCGGTTTGGCCGGTTGCGCGCGCAGGGCCTTGAAGCCGATGTACAGCAGGTACGCGGCGGCGGCCCATTTCAAGGAATTGAACAGCACGATCGACTGGGACACGATCAGCCCGATGCCCAACAACGAATAACCGACGTGCAGGAAAATCGCCGAGCCGACGCCCAGTGCTGTCCAGGTCCCGGCACGGCGACCGTGGGTCACGCTCTCACGCACCACCACGGCAAAGTCCGGGCCGGGGCTGGCGACGGCCAGCAGGTGAATCAGGGCAACGGTCAAGAACTCTGTCCAGTACATGGGGGCTCCTTTTGGGCAGGGCGATCAATAAAAAATTCTGAGGCCGACTTCGCCTCTGTGGCGAGGGAGCTTGCTCCCGTTCGGCTGCGAAGCAGTCGTAAAACCGGATGACACGGTATGTCTGACAATACACGGTCGCCTGGGTTGGGGCCGCTGCGCAGCCCAGCGGGAGCAAGCTCCCTCGCCACAGGTTTGTGCCAGGCCAGACAATGCGTAACTGTTTATTTCATCTGGTAGGCTCGGCAGATTACGCCTTCAGTTCAATGCACAAAAGGTACAGTTGATGACGAACTCTCGCCGCGCCGTTTTCCTCGACCATCCGTCCCTGGACCTCGGCGATCTCGATCTCAGTCCGTTGCGTGATTGCTTCAGCGAATTGGAGTTGTTCGCGCAGACCACGCCTGATCAGGTGATCCAACGCCTCAAAGGCGCCAGCGTCGCCATCAGCAACAAGATTGTGATCGACGCAGCGGCCATGGCGGCCAGCCCCGAATTGAAGCTGATCCTGATCACCGCCACCGGTACCAACAACGTCGACCTCGCCGCCGCTCGCACCCACGGGATCACCGTTTGCAACTGTCAGGGTTACGGCACGCCGTCGGTGGCTCAGCACACGATCATGTTGTTGCTCAATTTGGCGACGCGCCTGGCTGACTATCAAAAAGCCGTCGCCGAAGGTCGCTGGCAACAGGCGAAACAATTCTGCCTGCTTGATTACCCGATCGTCGAACTCGAAGGCAAAACCCTCGGCCTGCTTGGCCACGGTGAACTCGGCAGTGCCGTGGCGCGGTTGGCCGAGGCGTTCGGCATGCGCGTGTTGCTGGGGCAGATTCCGGGGCGCCCTGCCCGACCGGATCGTTTGCCGCTGGATGAACTGCTGCCGCAAATCGACGCCCTGACCCTGCACTGCCCGCTCAACGAACACACTCGCCACTTTATCGGCGCTCGTGAACTGGCCTCGATGAAACCCGGTGCTTTCGTGGTCAACACCGCGCGCGGCGGTTTGATTGACGAACAAGCATTGGCCGACGCCCTGCGCAACGGTCACTTGGGCGGCGCGGCCACCGACGTGTTGAGCGTCGAACCACCCACCGCGGGCAATCCGTTGCTGGCCCAGGATATTCCACGGCTGATCGTCACCCCGCACAACGCCTGGGGCAGTCGCGAGGCGCGGCAAAGAATCGTTGGCCAGTTGACCGAAAACGCCCAAGGCTACTTCAGCGGTCAAGCGCTGCGGGTCGTCAGTTGATAAACTGCGGCACTTTTTTTCCAGGAGCAGAGTATGGATCCGCGCAGTGAAGTACTGCTTCGTCAGGCCGAGTTATTCCAGGGTTCGGTGCTGCTGGCCGGTTTGCCCGCCGATGATTTGCTGGGCCGCTTACCCGATGCCCATGGTTGGTGCTGGCACGCCGGCGATCAAGCAGCGCTGGACGCCCGTTTCGCCGAGCGCAGCCATTTCGGCGTGAATGCGCCGGAGCGCGAGTTCGACAGCGCCGTGGTGTTTCTGCCCAAGGCCAAAGACCTGACCGACTACATCCTCAACGCCCTCGCCTCTCGTTTGGCTGGCCGTGAGTTGTACCTGGTGGGCGAAAAACGTAGTGGTATCGAAGGCGCGGCCAAGCAGTTGAACCCCTTCGGCAAACCCCGCAAGCTCGACAGCGCACGGCATTGCCAGCTCTGGCAAGTCACCGTGGCCAATGCACCAGAAGCCAAATCGCTGGAAAGCCTGGCACAGACCTACGAACTGCCACTCGCCGAAGGCCCATTGAAAGTCATCAGCCTGCCGGGCGTGTTCAGCCATGGTCGACTGGATCGCGGCAGCGCCCTGTTGCTGGAACATCTGGACAAACTGCCCAGCGGCCACTTGCTGGACTTCGGTTGCGGCGCGGGTGTGTTGGGGGCGGCGGTCAAGCGGCGTTATCCACACAACCAGGTCACCCTGCTCGATGTGGACGCGTTTGCTGCCGCCAGCAGTCGCCTGACCCTGGCCGCCAACGGCCTGGACGCGGAGGTGATGACCGGTGACGGCATCGATGCCGCGCCCATGGGTTTGAGCGCGATTCTGAGCAACCCACCGTTCCATGTCGGCGTACACACCGATTACTTCGCCACCGAAAACTTGCTGCGAAAAGCGGCTAAACATCTGAAAAACGGCGGCGAACTTCGGCTGGTAGCGAACAGCTTCCTGAAGTATCAACCGCTGATCGAAGAGCACTTAGGCGTGTGTGCAATCAAGGCTGAAGGACAAGGTTTCCGAATCTACCGGGCCAAGCGCGGCTGAAACCGCTTTTGCAAAAGAGGGCTTGCCCCAGAGCGACGAAGATCCTTGTGGGAGCGTGGCTTGCCCGCGAAAAATGCACCGCGATTTTTCAGGTGTTACTCGGCATCGTTCTTCGCGGGCAAGCCTCGCTCCCACAGGTTCTGCAACTTAACTACCGACATTGGGGCTTGCCCAATCGGATTTGCCTAGGCAGAATCCGCTCCGTCCTAGGGGAGTAGTCTCCCACGAGCGCCATGCTCGTCCGGCATACGTCAACATACTTGGTCAAAAGACCATGGCGTATGCGACCCAAGCGTCCGCATCAGACGGATCGCAGGGTTTGACAAGACCTATGACACGAACACCTTACCCGGGGCGGGAAGGCTGTACGTGTCATAGCCGTGTCGACCCGCCCCTTAGGAAAACCCTGATGATGTTGGACTCTCTACTCGTTCCCACCGCAATCGTTGCCTTGGCCGAAATCGGCGACAAGACGCAACTGCTCGCGCTCATTCTTGCTGCCCGCTTTCGCAAACCCTGGCCGATCATCGCCGGCATCGTCGCCGCGACCCTGGCCAACCATGCGGCCGCCGGCGCGGTAGGCGCCTGGTTCGGCAGTTTCTTCTCGAATGCGACGTTGCACTGGATCCTCGCCGCGAGCTTTACCGCCACGGCCCTGTGGACGCTGGTGCCGGACAAGATGGACGAAGACGAAGCCAGCACCGCCCGCAAATTCGGGCCGTTCCTGACCACGCTGATTGCGTTCTTCCTCGCGGAAATGGGCGACAAGACCCAAGTCGCAACCGTGATGCTCGCTGCACAATACCCGGACCTGTGGCTGGTGATCATCGGCACAACCGCCGGGATGTTGATTGCTAACGTGCCGGTGGTACTGGCAGGTAACTTTGCGGCAGACAAACTGCCCTTGACCCTGATCCGTCGCCTGGCGGCGTCGGCATTCCTGATCCTGGCGATTGTTGCGGTGTACAAGGCGATGCAGAGCAGTGGGTGGGTTTGACGCGGTAGGTCGTTAGACCGCGTTATCGTTCTTCGCGAGCAAGCCCGCTTGTATGCTGGGACTTGAAGGGAGGAGGAGGGACAAAGCCCGATTCTGACTGTTGACGCAGTACAGATCCGTGGGA
>NZ_JBWCCN010000036.1:0-17352 GCF_056279485.1 Pseudomonas sp. TE12508
GCGTGTAGTCTCGCTGACTACGCCTTTTTGCTGATTCCATTACGTCCTCCTGAAAAACAGATCAGAAGGTGTAAACCTTATTCAGGACGGGACAGAAGTAATAAAAAAGGCGATCCATTCGGATCGCCTTTTTTATTACTTCACCACCTTCAAACTCGGTCGACCGCTGGGACGCGGCGGCTCACTGTCGGGTGGCGGAACATCATCATCCGGCTCGATCTCTTCCTCGTCTTCCAGAGGCGATTCCATATCGAACACCATGCCCTGACCGTTCTCCCGGGCGTAAATGCCCAGGATCGATGCGATAGGCACGTACAGGGTGTGCGGCACGCCACCGAAGCGCCCCTCGAAACTGACTGCCTCGTTGTCCATATGCAGATGACGCACGGCTGCCGGGGAAACGTTCAGGACAATCTGTCCGTCACTGGCAAAACCCTGAGGCACCTGCACCGATGGATACTCGGAATTGACCAGCATGTGCGGGGTGCAATCGTTGTCCACAATCCACTCGTAGAGCGCGCGGACCAGATAAGGTCGACTGGAGTTCATAGCGGCTCCTTAAGCCTTAGCGCATATCGCGTTCGACACCAGACAGACTCGCCTGGAAAGCCTCACGCGCAAACGAGCGCTCCATATAATCAAGCAGCGGCTTGGCAGGCCGCGGCAGTTCAATACCCAGAATCGGCAATCGCCAGAGTATTGGCAATAGGCAGCAATCCACCAGACTTTGTTCCTCACTGAGGAAAAACGGCTTGTCGGCAAACAACGGCGACACGCCTGTCAGGCTTTCGCGCAGCTCTTTACGAGCCACGACACGGGCTGCTTCCTTGGTCCGCGAATCCAGAATCAGATCCACCAGGCCACACCAGTCACGCTGAATACGATGAATCAGCAGACGACTGTTGGCACGCGCCACGGGATAAACCGGCAGTAGCGGCGGGTGCGGGTAACGCTCATCCAGATACTCCATCACCACGGTCGACTCCCACAACGCCAGGTCACGATCGACCAGGGTGGGCAGGCTTCCGTAAGGGTTCACCTCAATCAGTTTAGGCGGCTGGCGACCAGCTTCCACGTAAATGATCTCGGCGCTGACACCCTTCTCTGCAAGTACGATGCGCACTCGGTGGGAATAGTGGTCGGCGGGGTCGGAGTAACAGGCCAACCGATTGGTCACGCCCATGGCGGTCCTCCTCGCTTGTTGAAATTATCGGAAACGGAAAAACACGCGCGCCCAGAGGGCGCCTCCCGTAACGCCTGGATCACCAGACTCGTTACACCTTCAGAGACGCCCCTGGGCGCGCGCGATTAACAGCAATGGCTTACAGCTTTATCAATGGACGTCTTTCCAGTATTCACGCTTGAGCAAGTAAGCGAATACGAAGAAGAACGCCAGGTACAGCAACACATAGGTACCGATGCGCTGATGCTGCAGCTTCACCGGGTTGGCCGAGTAGGCCAGGAAGGTCACCAGATTCTTGACCTTCTCGTCGAACTGCTCTTCGTTCAGCGTGCCGGTTTTCGGCAATACAGTCAGTTGATCGCAGGCTTCATGGGTCAAAGCGGTGCCAGTCAGCGGATCGTATTGCTTCTTGCCGTCTTCGACGACTTGAACTTGTTTACAGCCTACCACCTGACGACCCTGCAGGCCGACCAGAACGTTAGGCATGCCGACGTTCGGGAACACTTTGTTGTTCACGCCCCATGGACGTGACGGGTCTTCATAGAACGAACGCAGATAGCCGTAGAGCCAGTCGGTGCCACGAACACGAGCCACCAGCGTCAGGTCGGGCGGCGCCGCACCGAACCAGGTCTTGGCGTCAGCCGGCTGCATGCCGATGTTCATGTGATCGCCAATCTTGGCGCCGGTGAACACCAGCTTCTCAAGCATCAATTCGTGAGGAATGCCCAGGTCATCGGCGACACGCTCGTAGCGCTGGAACTTCGCGCTGTGGCAGCCCATGCAATAGTTGGCGAACGTACGTGCGCCGTCCTGCATGGCAGCCTTGTCGGAAACGTCGATGTCGACTTTTTCCAGTTCGGGACCACCGTGTTCGGCCGCAAAGGACAGTACAGGCATCGCCGCAAGAATCAGTACAGCAAATAGCTTTTTCATCAGCCAGTCACCCTTTCCGGAACCGGTTTGGTCTTCTCGAGCCTGGTGTAGAACGGCATCAGAATGAAGTAGGCGAAGTACAGGAAGGTACATACCTGCGACAGCAACGTACGGCCTGGCGTTGGCGCCAGAACACCCAACACACCCAGGATAACGAACGAGATGCAGAACACCCAAAGCCAGATCTTGCTCAGCCAGCCTTTGTAACGCATCGACTTGACCGGGCTGCGATCCAGCCATGGCAGGACGAACAGCACAGCGATGGCCGCGCCCATGGCGATTACGCCCAGGAGCTTGTCCGGAACCGCCCGCAGAATCGCGTAGAACGGTGTGAAGTACCAGACTGGAGCGATGTGCTCCGGGGTCTTGAAGGCGTTCGCCACTTCAAAGTTCGGCTTCTCGAGGAAGTAGCCGCCCATTTCAGGGAAGAAGAACACGATCGAGCAGAAGATGAACAGGAACACCACCACGCCGACGATATCTTTCACGGTGTAGTACGGGTGGAAGGCAATGCCGTCCAGCGGTATACCGTTTTCGTCTTTGTGCTTCTTGATGTCGACGCCATCCGGATTGTTCGAACCGACTTCGTGCAGCGCCAGAATATGCACCACCACCAGACCGAGGATCACGATCGGCAGGGCAACCACATGCAAGGCGAAGAAGCGGTTCAGGGTAATACCGGAAATCAGGTAGTCACCGCGGATCCACTGGGTCAGGTCGTTACCGATGACCGGGATCGCACCGAACAGCGAGATGATCACCTGGGCACCCCAGTAGGACATCTGGCCCCACGGCAGCAGATAGCCCATGAAGGCTTCAGCCATCAGCGCCAGGTAGATCAGCATGCCGAACACCCACACCAGCTCGCGCGGCTTCTGATACGAACCGTAGAGCAGGCCACGGAACATGTGCAGATAGACCACGATGAAGAACGCCGAAGCACCAGTGGAGTGCAGCAGACGCAGGATCGAGCCGTACTCGACGTCGCGCATGATGTATTCGACGGAAGCAAACGCTTCTTCCGCCGACGGGGTGTAGCTCATCGTCAGCCAGACACCGGTAACGATCTGGTTGACCAGAACGAGCAGTGCGAGGGAGCCAAAGAAGTAGAAGAAGTTGAAGTTCTTCGGGGCGTAGTACTTGCTGAGATGGTCTTCCCACATTTTGGTCGCGGGGAAGCGCGCATCAACCCAATCCATGAACTTGCTCATCACGCTTTCTCCGTATCGACGCCAATGACAATGATGTCATCGGTCTCATAGGAATGCGGGGGAACTGGCAGGTTCAAAGGCGCAGGTTGCGACTTGTAGACGCGGCCAGCCAAATCGTAGTGAGAACCGTGGCAAGGGCAGAAATAACCCCCTACCCAATCCTTGCCCAGGTCTGCAGGTGCCACTTCTGGACGGAAAGTCGGTGAGCAACCCAGGTGTGTGCAGATACCGATCAGCAGCAGAACTTCTGGCTTGATCGAACGCGTCTCCGGGTCGACATAGGTCGGTTGCGTCGAGTTCTTGGAGGTCGGGTCAGACAGCTGGCCCTCGATCTTTTTCAGATTCCCCAGGATTTCCTCGGTACGGCGGACAATGAACACCGGCTGGCCGCGCCACTCAGCAATCATTTGCTGACCTGGCTCGATTTTGCTGACATTCACTTTCACCGGTGCACCTGCGGCTTTCGCCTTGGCACTGGGAAACCATGACCCCACGAACGGGACCGCAGCCCCCACCGCTCCTGCAGCACCCACCACGGATGTGGCTGCTACCAAGAAGCGACGCCGGCCTGCATTCACGCCGTCATTGCTCATTCAGTCCTCTCCCATCAGCTTTGTGGCCTGTTAAATCAGGCGTCTACTAAGTAAAAATCTGAACTTATAAAAATTTTGCCGAATGGTAATGAAAAGCCCCAATTCTGACAAGGTAATTACCGAGGGGCTCCACTGCCAAGCCTTGCAGTATAGGGCCTCTGCGGATGTGGCAAGTTGTCACAGCGCAATTCCTTGATAAATCACGCCCATAAAAAAACGCCCAGCTTCGCGAGGAAACTGGGCGTTCTTTTTGAACGCGAAAGCGAATTAACGCTTCGAGTACTGCGGACGCTTACGCGCTTTACGCAGACCAACTTTCTTACGTTCAACTTCACGAGCATCGCGAGTAACGAAGCCAGCTTTGCGCAGAGCGCCACGCAGGGTTTCGTCGTACTGCATCAGTGCGCGAGTGATACCGTGGCGGATTGCGCCAGCTTGACCACTTACACCACCGCCGATCACGGTGACGTAGATGTCGAACTTCTCGACAGTCTCAGTCAATTCCAGCGGCTGACGAACTACCATGCGGGCAGTTTCGCGGCCGAAGAAATTATCCAGCGAACGGTTGTTGATGGAGATGTTACCAGTACCCGGACGCAGGAAAACGCGTGCGGTTGCGGTCTTGCGACGGCCAGTGCCGTAATTTTGAGTCGCCGACATAATGAACTATTCCGTTAAAACTTCAGTTCTTGGGGCTGCTGAGCAGTATGAGGGTGTACAGCGCCCGCATAGACTTTCAGCTTACGATACATGTCGCGACCCAGCGGGTTCTTAGGCAGCATGCCTTTGACCGCGGTCTCGATCACGCGCTCAGGGGCTTTAGCGATCAGCTTTTCGAAGTTGATCGACTTGATGCCGCCCGGGAAACCGGAGTGGGAGTAGTAGATTTTGTCGGTGGTTTTAGCACCGGTTACACGAATCTGCTCGGCATTGATAACGACGATGTAATCGCCGGTGTCAACGTGAGGAGTGTACTCAGCTTTATGCTTGCCACGCAGACGGCTCGCGATTTCGGTGGCCAGACGACCCAGGGTCTGACCTGCAGCGTCGACGACAAACCAGTCGCGCTGTACTGTTTCCGGTTTAGCAGTAAAAGTTTTCATTCTTTATAGCCTCAGGGGCCGCCCTGTAAATTAGACGGCGGATCTTACTGAATAGTGCGTACTTTGACAAGTCAAAGGCAGCCGGATACAGACGCTTTCGGGGGCTCGGGTCGGCGCGTCCGTTCAACGGCAAGATTCTTCGGCGGCGGCGCATCACTTCCACTGCAGAAAGAGGTGCGCAATTATGCAGATTGCGAAAAATATTTCAACCTGCTTTTATGATTGTTTTGCCCAAGGAGCACCCGATGGACTATCGCCAGCTAGGCCGAACCAATCTGAACGTGAGTGCAATCTGCCTCGGCACCATGACCTGGGGCGAGCAAAACAGCGAGGCTGAAGCCTTCGCCCAGATCGAACGAGCCAAGAGCGCGGGCATCAATTTCATCGACACCGCCGAAATGTACCCGGTGCCACCCAAGGCCGAAACCTACGCCACCACCGAGCGCTACATCGGCAATTACTTCAAAAGTCGCGGCGATCGCGCCGACTGGATCCTGGCGAGCAAGATCGCCGGCCCCGGCAACACCATCGACTACATCCGCGACAAAAACCTCAAGCACAACCGCGAGAACATCGTCCAGGCCGTGGATGCAAGCCTCAAGCGCTTGCAGACCGACTACATCGATCTCTATCAGCTGCACTGGCCTGAACGCAGTACCAATTTCTTCGGACAACTGGGCTACAAGCACACGAGCGAAGTCAACCTCACCCCGCTGGAAGACACCCTCGAAGCACTGGACGAACAGGTCAAGGCCGGCAAGATCCGCCACATCGGCCTGTCCAACGAAACGCCGTGGGGCACCATGCGTTTCCTCGCCCTCGCCGAAGCCCGTGACTGGCCGCGCGCCGTATCGATCCAGAACCCCTACAACCTGCTTAATCGCAGCTTCGAAGTCGGCCTGGCGGAAATCGCCATCCGCGAACAGTGCGGCCTGCTCGCCTACTCGCCGCTGGCGTTCGGTTTCCTGTCGGGCAAGTACGAAGGTGGCGCGCGCCCGCCCAAAGGTCGCCTGAGCCTCTACAGCCGCTTCAGCCGCTACTTCAATCCTCAATCAGAGGCAGCGTGCAGCCGTTATGTGGCATTGGCTCGTGAACACGGTCTGGATCCGGCGCAGATGGCACTGGCCTTCGTCACACAGCAACCGTTCGTCACCAGCAACATCATTGGCGCCACCACGCTTGAGCAACTGGACAGCAACATTGCCAGCTTCGAGCTGAAACTTTCCGACGAAGTGTTGGCAGGGATCGAGGCGATTCACCAGGATCATCCGAATCCTGCTCCTTGATTGATTCATAGGCCCAATCGCGGGCAAGCCACGCTCCCACAGGAATCACAAACCTGTGGGAGCGTGGCTTGCCCGCGATGGCGTCCGCCCAGGCAACGCCAATCAAAGCGACCGCGCAATAATCTCCTTCATGATCTCATTGGTCCCGGCATAGATCCGCTGCACCCGCGCATCCGCCCACGCCCGGGCGATCGGGTATTCCCACATGAACCCGTAACCGCCATGCAACTGCACGCACTCATCGAGCACCTTGCATTGCAGGTCGGTGCCCCAGTACTTGGCCATCGCCGCTGTCGGCACGTCGAGCTTGCCTTGCAAGTGCAGCTCCAGGCAGCGATCGACGAAAACCCGGCCGATCTGGATTTCGGTCGCCATTTCAGCGAGTTTGAAGCGGGTGTTCTGGAAGTCGGCGATGGCCTTGCCGAAAGCCTTGCGCTCACGGGTGTAATCCAGCGTCCATTGCAACGCCGCTTCAGCTGACGCCAAGCCACCTACCGCGACCGTCAGACGCTCCTGCGGCAGTTCCTGCATCAAGTAAGCGAAGCCCATCCCGGCCTGGCCCAGCAGGTTTTCTTTCGGTACCCGGACGTCCTGGAAGAATAGCTCCGAGGTGTCCTGAGCCTTCATCCCGACCTTTTCCAGACGCTTGCCCTTGGCGAAGCCGGGCGTATTGGCCTCTACCAGAAACAGACTGGTGCCCTTCGCTCCTGCCTTTGGATCGGTCTTGGCCACGACGATCACCAAATCAGCCAGAAAGCCATTGGTGATGAAGGTCTTCGAACCGTTGATCACGTATTCGTCGCCATCCAGCACAGCGGTGGTTTTCACCCCTTGCAGGTCGGAACCGGCACCCGGCTCGGTCATGGCAATCGCGGTGACCATCTCGCCAGACACCAGTTTTGGCAGGTATTTGTGTTTCAGCGCTTCACTGCCGTAATGCAGGATGTAAGGCGCCACAATGTCCGAATGAAGTGAAAAACCGATGCCGGTCAGCCCCAGGCGGCCGACCTCCTCGATCACCACCGCGCTGTAGAGAAAGTCTGCCCCCAGCCCGCCGTATTCTTCCGGCAGATGCGAACAGAGCATCCCCGCCTCCCCCGCCTTGTTCCAGAGTTGGCGGTCGATATAGCCTTGTTTTTCCCATTGCCCATGGAACGGCACGGCCTCTTTTTCGAGGAACGTTCGCACGCTGTCGCGAAAAAGTTCGTGCTCGGAACTGAACAAGGTTCTGGGGATCATGCGGCACCTGTGGTTATTGTTAGCCGGAATTGACCTTTAGAGACTAAGCCTCGTATCCGATACAGGACACTGGACACATCCGACAAAAAATAAGACGATCCAGCCGTCTGGTGACCACTTTCCCCTATAAGAATAAAGTTGAATTATGTCTAACCACGTCTCCACGCCCTTGCGGCGCGTCAGCATCCTGGCTATCGACCGGGTTTTCGCTTCCACCCTCATGCAAGCCAAGGATTTCTTCCATCTGGCCAGCCTGCGCTATGGCAAACAACTGGGCCACGGCCTGACACCGGCGTTTGAAACCCGCCTGGTCAGCCCCGACGGCAAACCGGTGAACAGCTTCAGCGACGTGATCATGCCGGTGGACGGCGGCCTGGAGAATGCCGACGTCATCATCCTTCCCGCCTTCTGGGACGATTTCGACACCCTCTGCAAACGTTATCCACAGGTCCTGCCATGGCTGCGTCAGCAGCATGCACGCGGCGCCGTGTTGTGTGGCGAAGCTACCGGTGTGTTCTGGCTGGCCGAGGCCGGGCTGCTCGACGGCAAGGAAGCGACGACCTACTGGCGTTTCTTCAATGCCTTTGCCGAACGCTTCCCGCAGGTCCAGCTCAATCAGGACAAACACCTGACCGACGCCGACAACCTGTATTGCGCCGGCGGCACCACCTCGGCCTGCGATCTCTACATTTACTTGATCGAGCGTTTTTGCGGCGCCAATGTGGCCCAGGCCGTGGCCCGCGACATTCTCTACGAAGTGCAGCGCAGCTATGCGCCAGGACGAATCGGTTTTGGCGGTCAGAAGCTGCACCAGGATGTGATCATCCTGCAGATCCAGCACTGGCTCGAAGAACACTTCGCCGACAAGTTTCGCTTCGAAGACGTGGCCCGCGAACACGGCATGAGCATCCGCAACTTCATGCGCCGCTTCCAGACCGCCACCGGCGACAAACCGCTGCATTACCTGCAACGACTGCGCATCGAGACGGCCAAGGGCTTGTTGTCCGGCAGCCGCAAGAGCATCAAGACCATCAGTTATGAGGTCGGTTACGATGACGCGAGTTTCTTTGCGCGACTGTTCCGCCAGCACACGGAGTTGTCGCCGAACCAGTATCGACAGCAGTTTCAGCAGGCGGCGTAATACTCAAATCCAACACACATCCCATGTGGGAGCGAGCCTGCTCGCGATAGCGGTATCACATTAAACATTGATGTGACTGACACACCGCAATCGCGAGCAGGCTCGCTCCCACAGGGATCTTGGTGTGCCAGAGAGTTTCTACAGCGCACAAAAAAGGGCCTGCATATGCAGGCCCTTTTTATGTTTTCGAATTGTCTACGGCTTATGCGCCCGAGACAGGAATTCGTGAGACTGCATTTCCAGCAGACGACTCAGGGTGCGCTGGAACTCGAAGTTCAGGCGACCGCCGGTGTAGAGGTCTTTGAGCTCGACTTCGGCAGAAATGATCAGCTTCACGTTACGGTCGTAGAACTCGTCGACCATATTGATGAAACGCCGCGCGATGTCGTCGGTGGTGACGCTCATCTGCTCGACATCGCTGAGCAACACGGCGTGGAAGATTTTCCCCAGTTCGATGTAATCGTTCTGGCTGCGTGGGCCGTCGCAGAGCTCGCGGAAGTCGAACCAGGCCACGTCATCGCAAGTGCGCACGGCACGGATTTCACGGTTCTCGATCACCAGCACGTCGTTCTCGATGGCTGCCGTGCATTCCGGCGTCAGAGCCCGGAAGCTCTTGCGCAGGCTTTCCTGGGCAGCGTCATCCAGCGGAAAGTGGAACAGTTCCGCTTGCTCGAGGTGACGCAGACGGTAATCGACGCCACTGTCGACGTTGACGATCTCGGTGTTCTGCTTGATCAGCGCAATGGCCGGCAGGAAACGCGCACGCTGCAGGCCGTCCTTGTACAGGCCGTCCGGCACGATGTTCGAGGTCGCGACCAGGGTCACGCCGTTCTTGAACAACTCTTCCATCAACGTGCCAAGGATCATTGCGTCGGTGATATCGGAGACGAAAAACTCATCGAAACAGATCACTCGCGACTCGTCGGAGAAACGCTTGGCGATGATGGTCAGCGGGTTTTTCTCGCCGCCGAGGGTCTTCATCTCTTCATGCACGCGCTTCATGAAGCGGTGGAAGTGAGTGCGGGTCTTTTCCTTGAACGGCAGCGCTTCGAAGAAAGTGTCGACCAGGTAAGTCTTGCCGCGACCAACGCCGCCCCAGAAGTACAGGCCCTTGACCGGCACCTGGTCTTTCTTGCCAAACAGTTTGCCGAGCAGGCCCGGTTTGTTCTGCGAGGCCGCGACCAGATCGTCGTACAGGCGCTGCAAATGACGCACCGCCGTTTCCTGGGCAGCATCGTGGAAGAATTCCGGGCGTTTCAGATCAGCTTGATATCGTTCTAGGGGCGTCATAATTCGTTAGCAAGGCAACAAAAACGGGCCGTCACTGTAGCGACGGCCCGTGGGAATGGCAATCGGCCCTTGGTCGGACCGAGCCGTTGATTATTCCTGAACCGGTGTCAGGGCAACGCGCAAAGCACCGATGGCAGCATCGCGAGCAGCGCTGTCGGCGAAGGCCGGACTGTCGGCAACACACTCGCCTTCCAGCCAGACGCTGAAGCTCAGTTCTTCACTGCGCACGTCCAAGGCTTGACCGGATTGCAGTTGCTTGGTCACCTGCCCTGCGGTTTTACCGTCAGCGAAGTTGCGCGACAGCAACAGTTGCTCGCCATCGGCCGCCAGCAGACGGAAGCGGAAACTGCCGTCGTCTTCACGGAAGCTGACGAAGCGCGCGGCTTTTGCAGCTTTCTTCTTGGTGGTCGCTACGACTTGGGTCTGAGCGACGAAAGAACGCAGGCCGACCGCCTCACGCAGTTCGTGAAGGAACGGCGTCGCAACCGAACGGGCCTTTTTAGCGCCGATCTGCAGCATGTCTTCCAGATCCGCCGGGCGTTCGATCAACTGGTGATAACGCTCGCGGGATTCGCCCAACTCGCTGTCGAGCAACTGGAACAGACGATTCTTCGCCTCGCCCCAACCCAGGCCCTGGAGCAATTCGCTGCGGAATTCGTCGGATTGTGCCGGCGTAGCGAAAGCCTGGAACAAGGTGAACAGGTGCGAATTGTCCGGATCCTTGGCTTCGCCCGGGGCACGGGAGTCGGTGACAATCCGCGAAATCGCGTCTTTCATCTCTTTGGCGCTGCTGAACAACGGAATGGTGTTGTCGTAGCTCTTCGACATTTTGCGACCGTCGAGGCCCGGCAAGGTGGCGACACTTTCCTCGATCAGCGCTTCAGGCATGGTGAAGAACTCTTTGCCTTGGCCGAACAAGTGATTGAAGCGCTGGCCGATGTCCCGGGCCATTTCCACATGCTGGATCTGGTCACGGCCGACCGGCACCTTGTGGGCGTTGAACATCAGAATGTCCGCAGCCATCAACACCGGGTAGCTGTACAAACCCATGGTGATGCCCGCGTCCGGGTCTTCGCCGGTCTCGACGTTCTTGTCCACCGAGGCCTTGTAGGCATGGGCGCGGTTGAGCAGGCCCTTGGCGGCCACGCAAGTCAGCAGCCAGGTCAGTTCAGGGATTTCCGGGATGTCGGACTGGCGATAGAACGTCACGCGGTCCACGTCCAGCCCACCGGCCAGCCAGGTCGCGGCGATTTCCAGACGCGAGCGCTGGATGCGCAGCGGGTCATCGCATTTGATCAGGGCGTGGTAGTCGGCCAGGAAGTAGAACGAATCGGCATTGCTGTCACGGCTGGCGATGATCGCCGGGCGGATGGCGCCGGCGTAGTTGCCCAGGTGCGGCGTGCCGGTGGTGGTAATGCCGGTGAGGATACGGGTACGAGTCGTCATGGGTAATCGCTTGTCAGACTGCAATCAATTCGAAAGACGCGGCAGGATCAGATCCTTGAGATCGGTCAGCTTGCCATGAAAAAAGTGTCCGCATTCTGCCACTTTCAGCAGCTCATGGGGGCGATCGAGTGCGTCGGACCAGTCGTAAACGAGCTGCGGATCGATGACTTCGTCGGTTTCCGGCTGGATCAGGGTCAACGTACCTTGTTGCGGCAGTTGATCCTGATCGCCCAAGCGCATGACGGCGGGCGCCACCATGAACAAATGCTTGAGTTGCTCGCCCTTGGCTTCCAGACGTCCGCCGAGACTTGCTGCAACAAATCCGCCGAAGGAGAAACCGAACAGGGTCAGGGGCAAGTCAGGATGTTTGGCCCGCAGCCATTCGGCCACCGCCTGGGCATCGTCGACTTCGCCAGTGCCCATGTCGTGCGAACCTTCACTGGCGCCGACGCCACGGTAATTGAACCGCAAGGTAATAAAACCGGCGTCGCGCGCGGTGCGCTGCAAGGTCGAGACGACTTTGTTGAGCATGGTGCCGCCCTGCACCGGGTTCGGGTGGCAGATCAGCGCCAGGCCGCGGGGTTGCTCGTTATCCGACCCCTCGTTATTTAAGTACAGGGCTTCCAGTTGACCGACCGGGCCATCAATCACTACAGGGGTTTCGCGCATAAGCAAGGAAGGAACTCCGTGACCTCGAATCGGGTCGACTCGTCTAGCCAATTGTCTGTGCCAATTCTATTGCGAGTGAATCGCGGTATACAGCGCAGGTTCGAGCCGTTAACGTAAAGCAAAGCCGTTTATAGAGGAAGGACTCGTGGAACACTCGCTCTTAGTTTGGTTGTTGCCGACTCTTGCCCTGGTTGTGGGTGTCGCCATTGGATTCCTGATCGCTCGCCTGGTGCCGAATGCCGCGCCGAGCAGCACGCAACGTCAGCTGGATGACATTCAGGAACGTTTTGACAGTTATCAGAACGAAGTGGTCACCCACTTCAACAGCACTGCAAACCTGGTCAAGAAACTGACTGCGAGCTATCAGGAAGTGCAGGATCATCTCGCCGAGGGCGCCAACCGTCTGGCCCTGGACGAGCAGACTCGCCAACGCTTGCTGGCTGCCTTGCACGCCGACGCGGCGCAGGCTCCACGGGAACGCCTGACGCCACCGCGCGATCAGGAACCGCCTCGCGACTACGCCCCCAAAGCCCCAAACGCGCCGGGCATGCTTGATGAGCATTACGGCCTGAAGAAGTAATCAGGTTTCGCGCGACACAAAAAGCCCTCGGACAAGCGATTGTTCGAGGGTTTTTTGTTTCTGTTGTCTCGTTTTGCGTTGCCTGTCAAAAACAAAAAACCGCCCGATCTGTAGAGGATCGAGCGGTTTTTTTGTACGCCTGGGATTCAGTCAGGCTGTTACTGATATTGCTGAACAGGTTGACCCTGCTGCTGATATTCCTGACCAGGAATCGCCTTCAGGTTGACCTCGACGCGACGGTTCTGAGCCCGGCCATTCACATCACCATTGCTGGCAATCGGGTTATCCGGCCCGGCACCGCGTGCTGTCAGGTTGGCGCCGCTGACACCCTGGGAGGTCAGGTAAGTCGCCACACTCTGGGCACGACGCTGGGACAAGTCCATGTTGTGCTGACGGCTGCCGGTGCTGTCGGTGTAGCCGACGATCTCGATCTGGTTCTGGTTGAACTCCTTGAGCGAGCCCGCCAGATTGTTCAGCGGCTGGTAGAAGCCCGACGCGATATTCGCCGAATCAGTGGCGAATGTGATGTTGCCCGGCATGATCAGCTTGATCTGATCGCCTTGGCGCTGCACTTCAACCCCAGTGTTGGCCATGCTGGCCCGCAATTTTTTCTCCTGCTGGTCGGCGTAGTAACCGTAACCGGCGGCAGAAGCCCCCACCACGGCGGCGCCAATCAGCGCGCCCTTGCCACGGTTATCGTGACTGATGGCAGCACCGGCCAGTGCACCGGCCAAGGCGCCGAGGCCACCGTATTTGGCGGTTTTGCTCATGCCCGTAGAGCCGCCATCAGCCTGACCCTGGCTGTCATAAGGGTTCTGCGATGCGCAACCGGACAACAAAGCCACGGCAGTAGCGACAATAATCAAACGACGCGAGGTGAACATGGAGAGCTCCTACTTTTTTTGCATTCTGTGGTGCAGCGGACTTAAGCAATGAACCTTTGCGGGCGTTGGATCATGGCCAACGCCAAAAATTCCGTCGTGCCTTTCACAACTGCATCTTCAGGCTCGTACAAAGGGGTTACCGCGCATTTCATCGCCCAGACAGGTGTCCGGACCATGACCGGTCACCACCGTCGCCTCTTCGTCGAGGGTATACAACCGTTGCTTGATCGAACGCACGAGAGTCGCCTGATCGCCTCCCCATAAATCCGTGCGCCCTACCCCGCGCTTGAACAGCGTATCACCGGCTATCAGCAGCTTAGCCTCTGAAAACCAAAAGCTCATGGAACCTGGCGTATGACCCGGCGTGTGCAACGCCACGCCACACCCGCAAGCCAACTCTTCGTCGTCGGCCAACCAGCGATCTGGCGATGGCACGGGGGTGTAAGGCACGCCGAACATCTGGCACTGCATTTCCAGGTTGTCCCAGAGGAATTGATCTTCTTTATGCAGATGCAGCGTCGCGCCGGTTTTCTCCTTCAACTGACCGGAGGCCAGGAAGTGATCCAGGTGCGCGTGGGTATGAATGATGCTGACCACTTTCAGGCCCAAGGCGTCGAGACGCGCCAGGATCAGTTCGTGATTGCCGCCCGGGTCGACGACGATGGCTTTTTTGGTGATCGGGTCGCCGATGATTGTGCAGTTGCACTGGAGGGGGCCGACGGGGAAGGTTTCGCGGATGAGCACTGGGTTCGGAGCGTTCATGGGAGGCCCTGATAAGTCAATTTCGAACAGGATACCAGCGCGCATTCCTCAAGACTCACTGGCGCACGCCGATACAGATTTGCCGGCCAGTTTTTTGACGCCATCAATAAAAAAAATAGTGGCTATGTAATATCAATTGACGCTGACTCTGGTGCAAAATCGCTTCCTTGTAGCGACCACATACAGGACGGTCGCATCCCTCTCAGGATATTTAGAATGTCGTCTCCTCTTGGTTACGTTTTAACAAAGCCATCTGTTCTGACCGGTAACCAACAAATCGACAGTCTGATATACGGCACCTCTTGGCTGAGTCCTGACTTCGGCACAGACATCTTCGCGACACGGCTGACCTATAGTTTCATCAACAGCCAATCGTATTTCGCTACCAAGTACAGCGCCGAAAATGAATACCTGAACAGCTTCGTCCTGACTTCGGCCCAACAAAACGCCGTGACCGGTGCGCTTGGCGCCTGGAGCGCTGTGGCCAACGTCAAGTTCACTCTGGTCAGTGACAACATCAACACCGTGGGTGACTTGCGATTCGGCGGCTATTGGGACATGGACGACGACGCTGCTGCCTGGGCCTACTTCCCAGACCGGACACCGCTGGCCGGGGATGTCTGGATCAGCCCGGATACGAACAACCCTACCCCCGTCAAAGGCACCTATGACTTCATGACGTTCGTGCATGAAATCGGTCACGCCCTGGGCCTCAAGCATCCATTTGAGTCGAGCCAATCCAACAGTACGCTGATCTCGCCTCTGCTCGATGATACGCATTACACGATCATGAGCTACAACAATGCGTATTCCTACCAGCCGACGACGCCGATGCTGCTGGATATTCTCGCTATCCAGAAGATTTACGGCGCCAACATGCTTTGGCAAACCGGTAACAACGTCTATAGCTGGGCACCCGACCAATCAGTGTTCGAAACCATCTGGGATGCCGGCGGAAACGATACGATCGATGCCAGCAACCAGCAGGCGGCCGTCAGACTGAACCTGAATGAGGGTGAGTTCAGTAACATCGGCAAGGCATTCGTCGACATTGCGAACCTGGAACTGATCAATGACGGGCTGGCGATCGCCTTTGGCACCAAAATCGAAAATGCCACCGGTTCGGCCTTTGACGATGAGCTGATCGGCAATGCGCTGGGTAACGTTCTCGATGGTGGTGCCGGCCAAGACGTCATGATTGGCGGTGCAGGCAACGACGTTTATGTTGTGGATAACGCTGATGACGTGGTGGTGGAAACCAGCACCTCGCTGAGCGAAATCGACACGGTTATGTCGTCCATCAGCCACACCTTGGGCAGCAGTAGCAATCTGGAGAACCTGACTCTCACCGGTAGCGATAATCTGGACGGTACCGGTAATGCGCTGAGCAACCGCCTCGTCGGCAACGCTGGCAATAACACGTTGGACGGCAGCCTCGGCGCCGACGTGATGATTGGCGGTTCCGGCAATGACACCTACATCGTCGACAACCTCAAGGACGTGGTCACCGAAACCAGCACCTTGGCGAGCGAAATCGACACCGTGCGTTCCTCGGTCAGCTGGACCCTCGGCGCCAACCTGGAAAACCTCACCCTCACCGGCAACGATAACCTCACCGGTATCGGCAACGCCCTGAATAACGTGCTGACCGGCAACAGCGGCAACAACATCCTCAACGGCGGGGCTGGCCTGGACACGCTGAGCGGCGGCGCCGGCAACGACACTTACGTCCTCGACCAGGCCGGCGAACTGGCGCTACTGCAGGATGACGTTGATCAAGGCAGCGACCTGCTGTACATCAACTACGCATCAACCTTGGCCACCAACACTGTCGATCTCAGTCAAAGCAACCTGCAAAACGTCGAGGATGTCATCGTCACCGGGCTCGGTGAATTCACCGTGATCGGCAACGACCTGAACAACATCTTGATTGGCAACAACTACGACAACACCCTGCTGGGCGGGGCCGGCAACGACTGGCTGGATGGCTGGGCCGGGGCTGACAAGCTCAGTGGCGGCAGCGGAGATGACACCTATGTCATCTACAACTATGGTGTACAAGTCACTGAACTGGCTGACGAAGGCCACGACCTGATCCAGACGGCAATAAGTTACTACTTAGAAGACAACGTCGAAGACGGCGTGCTGCTCGGATCTGCAGCGCTGAGCCTCACAGGTAATAAACTCGACAACAGCCTCACCGGCAACGCTGCCGCCAACATCCTCGACGGCCGGGGTGGGGCCGACGCCCTGGACGGCGGCGCCGGCAACGACACCTACTACGTCGACAACCTCGGCGACACGGTGATCGAACGCGGCACCTCGCAGAGCGAAATCGACACGGTCATGTCGTCCATCAGCTACACCCTGGGCAGCAACCTCGAGAACCTGACCCTTACCTACTTACACGACCTGAATGCTACCGGTAATGCCCTGAATAACCGCCTCGTCGGTAACTTCGGCGACAACACCCTGGACGGAGGCCTTGGCGCCGACGTCATGATCGACGACCGCGGCAGCGACACCTACATCGTCGACAACCTCAAGGATGTGGTCATTGAGACCGGCTTCTCGCTGTGGGATACCGACACCGTGCGCTCCTCGGTCAGCTGGACCTTGGGCGCCAACCTGGAAAACCTCACCCTCACCGGCAGCGACAACCTCACTGGCGTCGGCAACACCCTGAACAACGTGCTGACTGGCAACAGCGGCAACAACGTGCTCAACGGTGGTACGGGGCTGGACACGCTGATCGGCGGCGCCGGTGACGACACCTACGTCCTCGACCAGGCCGGCGAACTGGCACTGCTGCAGGAAACTGCCGATCAGGGTCGTGACCTGCTGAACATCACCTACGCCTCGACCCCAACCACCGGCACCGTCGACCTCAGCCAAAGCAACCTGCAAAACGTCGAGAACGTCACCCTCACCGGCCTCGGCGCCTTCACCGTGATCGGCAACGACCTGAACAACACCCTGCTCGGCAACGCCTCCATCAACACCCTGCAAGGTGGCGCCGGTAATGACTGGCT
>NZ_JBWCCN010000037.1:0-13977 GCF_056279485.1 Pseudomonas sp. TE12508
GAACCACCTTCAGCGGCAACCGGGTCGAAACCGGTGGCGCGGACGGTGATCACTTTGACCGCAGCGTTCGACTGAACGGTAGCAATGGCGTTACCAGCGTAGATCGGGCGCTTGAAGGTGTCAGCGCTTTCGACCGAGATGATCTCGGAGATCTGGTCAACGTCCAGGTTTGCGGCAACGCGCGGCAGGATGTTTTTGCCGTTCGAAGTAGCGGCAGCCAGGATGTGGCTGTAAGCCTTGCCCAACTCTGCAACCAGCGGAGCAACGTTTTCCGGCAGTTGATGAGCGTAAGCGGCGTTATCGGCCACCAGCACTTTGGCCACGCCAGCGATTTTCGCAGCGGCTTCAGCCACGGCGCCAGCGCCCTGACCTGCAACCAGAACGTGGATATCACCACCGATCTTGGCGGCAGCAGCCACAGTGTTCAGCGTGGCCGGGGCCAGTACTTTGTTGTCGTGTTCAGCAATAACCAAGATAGTCATTTAGATTACCTTCGCTTCGTTTTTCAGTTTCTCGACCAGTTCAGCCACCGACTTGACCTTGATACCCGCGCTGCGTGCAGCCGGCGCTTCGACTTTCACGGTCTTGTTGGTGGAGGCGGTGGAAACGCCCAAAGCGTCCGGAGTCAGCACTTCGAGAGGCTTCTTCTTGGCTTTCATGATGTTTGGCAGAGACGCGTAGCGCGGCTCGTTCAAACGCAGGTCGGTGGTGACGATGGCCGGCAGTTTCAGGGAAACCGTCTGCGCGCCGCCGTCGATTTCGCGGGTCACGGCAACGCTGTCGCCGGACACTTCGACTTTCGAAGCGAACGTGCCCTGACCGTAGCCGCTCAATGCAGCGAGCATCTGGCCAGTCTGGTTGTTGTCGCTATCGATGGCTTGTTTGCCGAGGATCACCAGCTGAGGCTGTTCCTTGTCGACAACAGCTTTCAACAACTTGGCAACCGCCAGGGAAGTCAGATCTTCAGCGGATTCGACGAGGATGGCACGGTCGGCACCCAGAGCCAGCGCGGTGCGCAGTTGCTCTTGAGCGGTGGACGGGCCGATGGAGACGACGACGATTTCAGTCGCAACGCCTTTCTCTTTCAGACGTACGGCTTCTTCCACTGCGATTTCGCAGAATGGGTTCATCGACATCTTCACGTTAGCGAGGTCGACGCCGGAATTGTCCGCCTTGACACGAACCTTGACGTTGTAATCCACAACGCGTTTGACAGCTACAAGAACCTTCATGGATTCCTCGTTACTCTCCGGTGAAAAGAAAGTCGCCTAGGCGAACCTGGCGGTTGATGCTCATCGGCGCAAGGGCACCTCTAAAAACGCTGGCAGGTGTATCGGGTGAACGTTGCTCACGAGGCTGATAACCGTTCGTCAGTGGTGACCGACGAGTCATTCATTATCGCGGCGTGTAAACTGCGCGCCTGACCGCACTGCGCATCACCTTATACCGCCATCGCCCTGTCTTTAGAGGTGCTCTTGAAACCAACAGTCAGCCTACGGCGAGCGCAAAACCGACCGTATCTTGACCGGAACGCCTATTCCGGTCAATACGGCAAAATGGCCACTCATAAGCCGCGGTGACTTTGATTTATCTGGCTTTGAGCCAATTCAAACAAACGTTTGTATTGGACGCTAGGAGTGGTGTAGATATAATGCGCCACCTAGAGAGAAAGGTGAGTCATCCATTATCCCTTCCGACCGTTGCCGGAGGAAATAATGGATGCAACGCCAAACCTCCAATTAGAAAAAAACTGTTGAGCCTTGAGTAGGAGATAGCCTGTGGAACGCGAATACATGGAATTCGACGTGGTCATCGTCGGTGCCGGCCCCGCTGGCCTGTCCGCCGCCTGCCGTTTGAAGCAGAAGGCCGCCGAAGCCGGTAAGGAAATCAGCGTCTGCGTGGTCGAAAAAGGCTCCGAAGTCGGTGCTCACATCCTGTCCGGTGCCGTGTTCGAACCACGCGCCCTGAACGAACTGTTCCCGGACTGGAAAGAACTCGGCGCTCCGCTGAACACGCCAGTCACACGCGATGACATCTTCGTTCTGAAAAACGCCGACAGCGCGCAGAAGATTCCTGACTTCTTTGTGCCCAAGACCATGCACAACGAAGGCAACTACATCATCTCCCTGGGCAACCTGTGCCGTTGGCTGGCTCAACAGGCCGAGAACCTGGGCGTGGAAATCTACCCGGGCTTCGCCGCCCAGGAAGCACTGTTCGACGAAAACGGCGTGGTTCGCGGGATCATCACTGGCGACCTGGGTGTTGATCGCGAAGGCAATCCGAAAGAAGGCCTGTACACCCCGGGCATGGAACTGCGTGCCAAGTACACGCTGTTCGCCGAAGGTTGCCGCGGCCACATCGGCAAGCAGTTGATCAAGCGTTTCAACCTCGACAGCGAAGCCGACGCCCAGCACTACGGCATCGGCCTGAAAGAAATCTGGGAAATCGACCCGGCCAAGCACCAGCCAGGCCTGGTGGTCCACACCGCCGGCTGGCCGCTGGACATCATGGGCACCGAGAACACCGGCGGCTCGTTCCTCTATCACCTGGAAAACAACCAGGTCGTGGTCGGTCTGATCGTCGATCTTTCCTACAGCAACACCTTCCTGTCGCCGTTCGACGAGTTCCAGCGCCTCAAGCATCACCCGGTGCTCAAGCAATACCTGGAAGGCGGCAAGCGCATCAGCTACGGCGCGCGTGCTATCTCCAAAGGCGGCTTGAACTCGCTGCCGAAAATGGTCTTCAAGGGCGGCGCGCTGATCGGTTGCGACCTCGGCACCCTGAACTTCGCCAAGATCAAAGGCAGCCACACGGCGATGAAGTCCGGCATGCTTGCCGCTGAATCGGTAGCTGACGCACTGTTCGCTGACAAAGACGGCACCGAAGAGCTGACCCCTTACGTCGACGCCTTCAAGAAGAGCTGGCTCTACGATGAACTGTTCGCCAGCCGTAATTTCGGCCCGGCGATGCACAAGTTCGGCCCGATCATCGGTGCCGGTTTCAACTGGCTTGACCAGAACATCTTCGGCGGCAAACTACCGTTCACCCTGCACGACACCAAGCCGGATTACGCTTGCCTGAAACTGGCGGCCGACTGCAAGAAGATCGACTACCCGAAACCGGACGGCAAGATCAGCTTCGACAAACTCAGCTCGGTGTTCATCTCGGGTACCAACCACGAAGAAGAGCAGCCTTGCCACTTGAAGCTGGCCGACGCGAGCATTCCGATCGCCAAGAACCTGCCGATGTACGATGAGCCTGCCCAGCGTTACTGCCCGGCCGGCGTGTACGAAGTCGTCACCCAGGAAGACGGCGAGAAGCGCTTCCAGATCAACGCCCAGAACTGCGTTCACTGCAAGACCTGCGACATCAAGGACCCTGCACAGAACATCACCTGGGTGGCGCCGGAAGGCTCTGGCGGCCCGACTTACCCGAACATGTAAGTTGACTCGCTGAACATCAAGGCTCCCGACATGGGGGCCTTTTTGTTGCCCGAAATTAAGCCACACCACAAAACCAATGTGGGAGCGGGCTTGCTCGCGAAAGCGGTTTATCATCCAACATTGATGTCGACTGATACATCGCTTTCGCGAGCAAGCCCGCTCCCACAGGGGATCATCGTCAACTTAAGCAGCCCGCTCATCTCCGGGATTACGTTCGAAGTAACGCTTGTACTCGCGGCTGAACTGCGACGTGCTCTGATACCCCACCCGATGCGCCACCTGGGCCACGCCCAAGCCTTCGCCCAGCAACAACTGCTGGGCTCTGAGCAAGCGCAAACGCTTCAAATACTGCACCGGCGACAACAAGGTGCTGCGCTTGAAATGCTCATGAAACGTCGACGCACTCATGTTCGCGCAACTGGCCAGGGTCTCGACGTTCAGCGGTTCGGTGTAATGCGCATGCAGATGACTCAGGGACGCCGCGATCCGGGCGAACTGCCCCTGTTGTTCCACCAGCGCGCGCAATACATCCGCTTGCGGCCCCCGCAACGCCACGAACAACAATTCACGCAAACGCGCCGGGCCCATGATCTGGCATTCCAGCGGATCGTGCAGGCAGCGCAACAACCGTTCCACACAACCGCGCATGGCATCGTCGAGCACCGCCGAGGTCATGGACTCGGGCGTCTGTGCGGGAACCGTGCGCCCCGGTGACAGCCCCATGGCCAGCACCAACTCGCCGAGCATTACCCGGTCGATGGCGATGGAAACGCCCAGCATCGGGCCATCCGGCGCCGAAAACGTTTCGCACTCGAAGGGCACCGGCAACGCCTGAATCAGATAATGCCCGGCACCGTATTCAAGCGTACGCGGGCCCAGATACGCCAACTTGCTACCCTGGGCGATGATGACCAGGCTTGGCTCGTAGATTTGCGGGCCACGGGCCACATCACAACTGGCGCGCAAAACCTGCACCCCCGGCAATGCGGTGGGCGCGAAACCATCGCGAATGGTCAGCGGCTGGATCAGCGAAACCAGGGTGGCATTGGCATCGAGATGACGGGTCAACAACATGAGGGAGCTCTTCACAAAAGAAGTCACAAAAAAGTCGCGAAAAAAGGGATGAAAGCATCATCGCAGGTCTGAACGCCAATGCGACCAATCAACGGTGCATGCCGGAGGATTAGGCATGACACCCGGAGGAATCGCCATGGCCGGTCACCCGTGCGGCGCCCAGAATTGCTCGCCTCACCTGTCACCGCTTTTGCGAGGTTCACCATGTACACCGCCATCGGATACGCCGCTCAGTCAGCCACCACTCCCCTCGCCCCAATGAAATTCGAACGCCGCAGCCCACGGGCCGACGACGTTGCGATCGACATTCTCTACTGTGGCGTCTGCCATTCCGACATCCATCAGGCCCGCAACGAGTGGGGTATTGCTGTTTACCCGCTGATGCCCGGTCACGAAATCGTAGGCAAAGTTACCGCCGTCGGTGCGAACGTTACTAAACACAAAGTCGGCGACCTGGTCGGGGTCGGTTGCATGGTCGACTCGTGCCGTCACTGCGAAGCCTGCCAGGCGGATCTGGAGCAATACTGCCTGGAAGGTCCGACCATGACGTATGCCACCCCGGACCGGGTCGATGGCAGCAACACCATGGGCGGTTACTCCGACAGCATCGTGGTCAGCGAGCACTTTGTCGTGCGTATTCCGGAGCAACTCGACCCGGCCAGCGCCGCGCCGATTCTGTGCGCCGGCATCACCACCTACTCGCCGCTCAAGCACTACGGCGTCAAGGCCGGTGACAAGGTCGGGATTCTCGGCATGGGTGGCCTCGGCCACATGGGCATCAAGTTTGCCAAGGCGATGGGCGCTGAGGTGACGTTGTTCACCCGCTCGGCGAGCAAGGCCGAAGAAGGTCGTCGCCAAGGCGCGGACCACGTGATCGTGTCCACCGACGCAGAACAGATGAAAGCCGCCGCAGGACATTTCGATTTCCTGCTGGACACCATTCCGGTGCAGCACGACCTCAATCCCTACCTCGATACCCTGCGTTTCGACGGCGTACACATTCTGGTGGGCTTGATCGAACCGATCGATCCACCGGTGCATGCTGCCAAACTGGTATTGGGTCGTCGCGTGCTGGCCGGCTCGCTGATCGGCGGCATCGCCGAAACCCAGGAAGTGCTGGATTTCTGCGCCGAGCACGGCATCACCTGCGACATCGAAATGCTCGACATCCGCCAGATCAACGAGGCTTACACCCGCATGATTGCCGGTGACGTGAAGTACCGCTTCGTGATCGACATGGCGACACTGAAGGTTTAAACCTTCAAGCCAAGCTCCGCCGACAGCCGGGCTGTGACCCCTTTGATCAGGGGAATCAGCTCGGCCATTTTTTCCAGCGGCATGTACGGCACGGTGCTGGCGATGCTGATGCCGGCGACGATGCGCTTGCTGGCATCGCGGATCGGCGCCGCCACGCAGCGAATCGACGGTTCGTTGTCTTCCAGGTCGAAGGCGTACCCGCCAGCCACATACTCAATCATGCGCTGCTGAAACTGCTCCCAGGATTGCTCCGGGTGCTGCGGCCAGAACTGATTTTTCCCACCCACCGGCAAGCTGATTTCGTAAAGCCGTTGCCATTCTTCCTGCGTGTCATCGAGCATCAGCGCCTTACCGATCCCGGTACGCGCCAATGGCATGCGGTGACCGACCCGCGAACGCATTTCCGGACCGTTGCGCCCCGGATTCTTGTGCAGGTACAGCACCTCGTCACCCTCACGAATCGCCAGGTGAATGGTGTCACCGGTCAACGCCGACAACTCATCCAGATACGGCCCGGCCAACGTCACCAGTGGCAGCTCTTCACGTGCCTGGAAACCCAGCTCGATCAGTTTCGGCCCCAGCAGATAACCGACTTGCGGCACCACCCGCAAATAACGTTCATCCACCAGGCAGCTGGCCAGACGATGAGTGGTGCTGCGCGTTGTGCCGATCAGCCGGGCGATTTCCTTGAGATCGCGGGCGCCACTGGCCACGGCCTGAACCACACCCAAACCACGAAGCAGTGTCTGGGTGCCGGTCGGCGCGGCGTCCTTGGCGATTTTTGGGGCGTCTTCCTGCATATCCAGCCTTTACCGTTGAGCGAGTGAACGGGCGGCATTATGGTCGCCCGATGGCCGCAACTACAACTTGATACGCTCGACCTTGCCCACCAGCAACACGTAGGAAAGTGCACCCAACAACGCCAGAACCGAGATATAGGTAATCGCCGGGGCAAACGAATCACCCGAGGCGAGGAAACCGATGACGATCGGCGTGGTAATCGCCGCCAGATTGCCGATGAAATTGAACACCCCACCGGTCAATCCAAGCAAGCGCGCCGGGGCCAGGGTCGACACCAGCGACCAGGTAATCGAAGCCAGACCATTACCGAAGAAGGCCAGAGCGAGGAAGGCAATCACCAGCGGCGTCGATTCAACGAAATTGGCGCCGATGATCGAGGTGGAAATCAGCAGGCCGCCAATGATCGGCAACTTGCGGGCGAAACCCACCGTGTAACCGCGACGGATCAAAAAGTCCGAGAAGAACCCCGAACACAGTACACCGACGAATGCCGCCAGAAACGGTAGCGACGCCAGCAAGCCAGACTTGATGAAGTCCATGCCGCGATATTTCACCAGGTAGGTGGGGAACCACGTCAGAAAAAACCACAACGTCGAATTGAGGCAGAACTGACCGAGGTAAATGCCCCACAACTTGCGTTTGCTCAGGACAATCCCAAGGTCGACCCAGCTGAATTCAGCCTTGGTCTTCGCGGCTTCAGCCTGGATATCCACCAGCCCGCCACCCTCACGGATCAGCTCGATTTCAGCGTCGTTGGCGCCCTTGAAATCCCGTGGTTCGCGATACACCGCGTACCAGATCACCGCCCAAATGATGCCCACCGCACCGGTGCTGACAAACACCATGTGCCAGCCATATTGGTGTTGCAGCCACGCAAGTACCGGCGTGAGGAACGCCAGGCCGACGAACTGCCCGGAGGTGTAGAAACCAATGGCCGTGGCGCGTTCGCGCTCGGGGAACCAGGTCGTCACCACACGGCTGTTGATCGGGTACGCCGGTGCTTCCAGCGCACCGACGGCCATGCGCAGCACGAACAGCGCGATGAAACTGGCAGCGAAGCCGAGCATCACCGTGGCCAGCGACCACAGCAACAATGCGACGCTATACAGGATGCGCGGCGGCACCCGGTCCACCAGCCAGCCGCCGGGGATTTGCATGGCGGCGTAGGTCCAGCCGAACGCGGAAAAGATCAGCCCGACATGGATCGGATCGATGCCCAGGTCGCTGGTCAGCGCCGGGGCGGCAATCGACAGGTTACTGCGGTCCAGGTAGTTGATCACCACAGTGATGAACAACAGGACCATGATGAAAAACCGCTTGCGGCTCGGCGTCACCAACGACGCCTGCCCGGTGAGGGTTTGCGGTTGCATGGGGGGTGCCTCTTCTTATGTTTATTGAGGTCGATGTGAAATCGGGTTTGCCGCAAATCTCCCTGTCCATGGAGATCAAACTGTGGGAGCCAGCCTGCTGGCGATAGCGGTGTGTCAGTCACCAAGAATGCTGGGGGTGCCGACCAAATCGCCAGCAGGCTGGCTCCCACAGGGATTTGCGGTGGGTCAGGGAGAACTCACCACTCGGCAAAGCTGCCATCGGCATGGCGCCAGATCGGGTTGCGCCAGCGGTGGCCGACCTTCGCGCGTTCGATGACATACTCCTCGTTGATCTCGATCCCAAGGCCCGGGCCGTTGGGGATCTTCACGAAGCCTTTGTCGTAGTCGAACACCCGTGGATCTTTCACATAATCGAGCAGGTCATTGCTCTCGTTGTAATGGATGCCCAGGCTCTGTTCCTGGATGAACGCGTTGTAGCAAACCGCGTCCAGTTGCAGGCACGCCGCCAGGGCGATCGGGCCCAACGGGCAATGCAGCGCCAGTGCCACGTCGTAGGCTTCGGCCATGTTGGCGATCTTGCGGGTTTCGGTGATGCCACCTGCATGGGAAGCATCCGGCTGGATGATGTCGACGTAGCCTTCGCTGAGCACTCGCTTGAAATCCCAACGTGAGAACAACCGCTCGCCGAGGGCAATCGGTGTGCTGGTCAGCGGTGCCAGTTCTTTCAGCGCTTCGTAGTTTTCACTCAGCACCGGTTCTTCGATGAACATCAGTTTGTACGGGTCGAGTTCCTTCATCAGCACCTTGGCCATGGGCTTATGCACCCGACCATGGAAGTCCACGCCGATGCCGACATTCGGGCCGACCGCATCGCGTACGGCGGCGACGTTGGCCAAGGCCAGGTCGACCTTCTCGAAGGAATCGAGGAATTGCAGTTCTTCGGTGCCATTCATTTTCACCGCCGTGAAACCACGGCTGACCGCTTCTTTCGCAGCACGCGCAGTGTCCGCCGGGCGATCACCACCGATCCATGAATAAACGCGAATCTTGTCGCGCACCTGACCACCCAACAGATCGCTGACCGACACCCCCAGAGCCTTGCCCTTGATGTCCCACAACGCCTGGTCGATGCCCGCCAGAGCGCTCATGTGGATCGCGCCGCCACGGTAGAAGCCGCCACGGTAAAGCACGGTCCAGATGTCTTCGATGTTGCGTGGGTCTTTGCCGATCAGGTAGTCGGACAATTCCTCAACCGCAGCAGCGACGGTGTGCGCGCGGCCTTCGACCACAGGCTCACCCCAACCGGTCACGCCCTCGTCGGTTTCGACCTTGAGGAAGCACCAGCGCGGCGGAACGATGAAGGTAGTGAGTTTGGTGATTTTCATCTATTGCCTCTCTTATTAGATGCAGCGCTCGCAGCGCCAAAAAGTCTTAACGCAAAGCATTCCAGGCAGCGACATACGCCTTGGCGTTTACTGCCACTTGCTCAGGTGTCATACCCGGTTTGAACAACCCGGAACCCAGTCCGAAACCTTTGACGCCGGCATCGATAAACACCTGCATGTTGTCCGGCGTAATCCCGCCCACCGGCACCAGCACCGTCCCTGCCGGCAACACCGCCAGCCAGGCTTTCACAACGGCGGGGCCCATTTGTTCGGCCGGGAACATCTTCAGCACATCCGCCCCTTCGGCCAATGCAGCAAAGGCTTCGGTCGGCGTCGCCACGCCCGGCGACAGGAACAGCCCCGCCGCTTTCGCCGCGCGCAACACCTTGGCATCGCTGTGGGGCATGACGATCACTTGGCCGCCCGCCGCTTTCACGTGCTCGACCTGCTCCGGCGTCAGCACCGTGCCTGCACCGATCAGGCAATCGGCGGGTAAGGTACTGCGCAGGATGCGGATACTTTCGTACGGTTCGGGGGAATTAAGCGGCACTTCAATGACGCGAAATCCGGCCGAGTACAGGACTTCGCCGACGGCTGCCGCTTCTTGCGGACGCAGGCCACGCAGGATCGCGATCAGACCGTTTTGTGCCAGTGCTTGCTTGAGCATGTCAGACCTCCAGTCAGGTTTAACGGGATGGGGGTGTCGTGATCAGTCCGGCGGCGACCGCCAACTGCCACAACCCGCGTTCGGTGGCCTGCTCGGCCAGGGTCACCCGGGCAAAACCGCAGGCGTCGAGCGCCCGGCTGTAGCGGGCGCAGAGTTGGGCGTTGCCGATGAGGATGATCGACGGCAGATGGACGCTGTTGCGCCGACGCCGCTGAACGTTGGCCAGCGCCGCCAGTTCATGACCAATCAGCAAGCCCGACAGGTAGTCCGGTTGAGCCGTGGAGCTCAGTTCACCGGTCAGCCCCAGACTGCGGGCACTGAACAACGTCGACAGAGGACCGATCTCGCCGTCCGCCGACAGGGCCACCCGTACGCCGCGATCAAACGCTTCGCCATCGAAAGACCCGCCGCGCTGCTGAGTGCGCCCCAGAATGCTGTGTTCGCTGAGGACGGCGAAGACTTCGCCGGTCATGAAAGTATCGAAATGCACGATGCAGCCGTCGGCCACTTCCACCCATTTCGAATGGCTGCCCGGCAAGCCGATCAACAGATCGTTGCCCGCCCCGCTCGGCAGATTCTGCAACACGCCGAGGACCTGGGTTTCCTCGCCGCGCATCACGTTCGGCAAGCGAGAACGCTGAATCACGCCCGGCACGATGTGCACATCGACACCGCGAAGACTGCGAACTGTTTGTAGGGAAGTTCCGAGATTGGCGACGTTCGCCGGCGTGTCGCAGTAGGCCGCTTCGCGCCAGCCCTGAGCACTGCCGACCATGCCGCAAGCAATCACCGGCAAATCGGGCTGCGCGTCGAGCCAGTCACCGCACGCCTCATCGAAGGCCAATTCAAAACCGTCGGCACATTCCTGACCGGCGATGATTCGCGGCGTCTTGGGCAGCTGCATGATCCCGGACGACAGCGAGCGCTGTTCCAGCACCTGGCCACCGAAGCCGAGTTTGTAAGCACGTAATGAGGTTGTCCCCCAATCGAGCGCGATCAATTGCGCCAGCATCGCTTCACCTGTTTTGTTTTTTGGCAGTGAGTGAGCTGGACTATAAACCTGGACGAAGGCAAATCTCAATATATAAATATCAATCCCATATACTGGGAATCGCACAAAAAAAGATCGCAGCCTTCGGCAGCCCCTACAGATCGATGTACGACGCAATAGCGCGGTCGAACACAATCCCGTGTAAGAGCTGCCGAAGGCTGCGATCTTTCAGGAGATCAATTGCCCTCGGCAAAATCCCTTAACACCGCCCCATCCATCCGATACCGCACCCACTCTTCCTGCGGCTGTGCGCCGAGGGATTTGTAGAATTCGATCGCCGGTTTGTTCCAGTCCAGCACGCTCCATTCGAAACGGCCGCAGTCATTGGCGCAGGCGATTTTTGCCAGGTGGCGCAGCAAGGTTTTACCGGCGCCGCCGCCTCGTTGTTCAGGGGTGATGTAGAGGTCTTCGAGGTACAGGCAGTTGCTGCCCAACCAGGTGGAATAACTGAAGAAGAACACCGCAAAGCCGATCGGCAGGCCATTGCGCAGGCAAATCAGGCCATGGGCGGTGGCGCCTTCGCTGAACAGGCTGCGCTCGATGTCGGCGACGCTGGCGATGACTTCGTGGCGGGCACGTTCGAAGTCGGCCAGTTCAGTGATGAACGCGAGGATTTGCGGAGCATCGCTGGGGGTTGCCGGGCGGATTTCGATCGTCATGGACGTGCCTTGTGAAAAGTTGAAAACGCCATACTAAGTCCGCGCGCGGCGCTCGTCACATTTGATAGCAATGTGGCGAGGGAGCTTGCTCCCGTTCGGCTGCAAAGCAGTCGCAAAACTGGCGACGCCGATCTAACTGAAATACCGTGTCGTCTGGGGGTGGGGCTGCTGTGCAGCCCCGCGGGAGCAAGCTTCCTCGCCACAAAAGTGTTTCCACACTAAAGGACTTTTATGACCGCTATCGCTTTTGCGCCTCTGCATAATCTGGCCTCAATCCTGCTGCCCCACGCGCTGGAACCTGGCGAGGATGGCGCCCATGATCTGTCGCACTTGCGGCGGGTGTGGCACAACGTGCGCACGCTTCATGCGCAAGAAGGCGGTGATCTTGAGGTGCTGCTGGCCGCCGTGCTGTTGCACGATTGCGTGGCGGTAGAGAAGAACTCGCCGCAGCGCTCACAAGCCTCACGGCTGGCGGCACAGAAAGCTTCGACAGTTCTGATAGCAATGGATTGGCCTCACGCAAAAATCACAGCGGTCGCCCACGCCATCGAAGCCCATAGCTTCAGCGCCAACATCATGCCCATCACCCTCGAAGCGAAAATCATCCAGGACGCCGACCGCCTCGACTCCCTTGGCATGCTCGGCGTGGCACGTACCTTCTACATCGCCGGACGCATGGGCAGTGCGTTGTACGATCCGTTGGACCCAGAGGCAAAAGAGCGGGACTACGACGACAAGCGCTTTTGCCTCGATCATTTCCAGACCAAGCTGCTGCACCTGGCGGACGGTTTCCAAACGACCACCGGTCAGCGTCTGGCACAGATTCGCCACGAACGCCTGAAGGGTTTCATGGAGCTGTTCAAGGAGGAAATCGGCGTCTGCCCAGAGCATTACTCCGGTCTGCGCTAACCTTGAAATCGGTAACCACAGACCTATCATCGATACCTTGCGTGATAGATAGATGACATTCGCTTCTATCAGGTCAAGGAACGACTCATGTCTACCGCCGCCCCACCCGTCTCAAGCAGGTTGTTCAGTCTGTTCTGCCTCGCCAGCTATTTGTTGTCGTTGTCCTATGGCTCGACTTTTCTACTGTCGTTGCTCATTGGCTCTCGCGGTGGCAACGAACTCGATGCCGGCAGCGTGATTTCGGCGGCGATGCTCAGCACCTTTGCGGCGGTGATTATTTCCGGTCACTTGTCCGACCTGCTCGGCGCGGCGCGCTCCATTGCACTGTTCAGCCTCTTGCTGGTGGCCGCCAGCCTAGGATTTGCCTTGACGCCTGGCTTTGGCAATCTGCTGCTGTTTTTTGGACTGATGCTAGGGTTGGGCTGGGGCGTTTTCTACACGCTCGGACCGATCATCGTCGCGAGTCTGGTGACGCCTGCGCAACGGGCTAAATACTTTGCGCTGCTGTCGGGCAGCATGATGACCGGGATCGGCAGCGGTCCATTGTTGGGCCGCGCAGCCAGCGCTCTCGGGTATCCGGTGACGGCAGCGTTTTACCTCGCGGCGCTGGCCAGCCTGATCGGTGCTTTGCTGTTCTGGCGGCTGGATGCCCAGCTCAAGAAAACGCCCTCGGCATCAGCGTCAGTCGCACGAATATCCTGGCGCGCAACGGCTCGGGTATTGTCCTCCAGAGCCGTGTTCCCGATCATCATGGTCGGCCTCGGCGGTTGTGTATTCGGTGGTCTGTCGAGTTTTCAAACCAGTTACGCGGCGTCCCGTTCACTTGATTATTCGCTGTTCTTTTTCGGCTTCATGGGCGCGGCGATCAGCAGCCGAATGTTGATTGCCGGGTTCGTGGTCAAACGCGATCCATTGCGTGCCTCCTGCCTGTTGTCGGGCCTGATGATGGTTTCGATCCTGATGTTCGGTTTTGTCGTCGATGACGGATTCAGCTACGTGCTGGCGGCGATGATGCTCGGGGTGGGTTATGGGCTGACGTATTCGGTAATCAATGGCCTGGCGGCGAACGAAGCGCCGACCGGCACCACCTCGCAGGCCTTGTTGTTGTTCAGCCTGTCCTACTTCATCGGCGTGTTCGGCTTTCCGTTGCTGGCCGGCAGAATCATCGTCGAACACGGGATGGTGACGCTGTTGCTCACGGTACTGGCGGTGGCCCTGCTGAACTGGCTGATCACCGCAGGTCGGTTGATCTGGCGTCACGTCAGCAGGATCAAATCGTTGCAGCAGGCCTAGGGGGCGTTCTCAATGAGTTTCCCCGCCGCGCCGGGGAAACAGTTGTGAAGCCCCCCGGGCCACACGGGCGTGAACAGGCCCCCACAACACACGGGGAGGGCCAAAAT
>NZ_JBWCCN010000038.1:0-13372 GCF_056279485.1 Pseudomonas sp. TE12508
CTCGCGAAAGCGGAGTGTCAGGCAACGATGATGTCGACTGACACTCCGTCTTCGCGAGCAAGCCCGCTCCCACAGGGTTCAGGGTTGAACCACAGCCCCCGGCACCAACGGCAATTCAAGGCTGGCAATAAATCCGCCCTCCGGGTGATTGGCCAGCACCAGACTGCCGCCATGGCGCTCCGCCGCACGACGCGCAATGGCCAGCCCGAGGCCATGCCCGGCCGCTGTTTGCCCCGGTGCCCGATAGAACGGTTCAGCCAGCTGATTCAAATGCTCGGTTTCTACGCCAGGGCCGTGATCGCGCACGCTGACCACAATCCTGTCGCCCTGACGCAACGCCTGCATTTCGATCGGTTGCCCGACCGGGTTAAAGCGCTGGGCATTGCGTAGCAGGTTGTCCACGGCGCGCTCGATCATGGTCGGCCAGCCTTTGAGGTTCAGTTGCGGCTCGACTTCAAGGTGCACGTTCTGCTCGGGCGAACCCAACTGAGCGTCTTTTTGCAGGGTAGTGAGCAGCGCGTTTAGATCGACTTCTTCGGCACTGGCGTTGTCGGCATCGACGCGCGCCAGTACCAGGATTTCGCTGATCAACGCTTCCAGTCGATCGCATTCACGGGTCAGGCGTGGCCAGAGTTTTTCCCGCTCCTCAGGGTTGGCCCGCTCGGCCAGTGCCAAGGCAATGCGCAGTCGGGCCAAGGGTGAGCGTAATTCGTGAGACACGTCCCGCAGTAATTGCCGCTGGCTGCCGATCAGGCTTTGCAGGCGTGCGCCCATGCGATTGAAGTCGTTGGCCAGCACACCGAATTCATCGCGGCGGTTGGCCAGTTTCGCCAGGCTGTTTTGTTGATACGTTGTCTGCCCCAGGTCATGCACGGCGCTTCGTAAACGGCTCAGTGGTCGCGTGATGGAAAAGGTCACCAGCAAGCTGAACAGAGTCAACACCACCAGTGCGATGCCCAGTGCACTCAACGGCCAGAGCAGGCTTTCGCGGTGCCAGGCGTCCAGTTCCGGGTGCGGGACGCGATAGATCAGCAGATAGGTGTCGCCTGTCTTGGCGCTGGTGTATTCATCGGTCAGACGCCGCCATGGCAGGCGTCGATCATCGTTGTTCTGTCGTGCTTCGAAGGCCGCCGCCCGCCGTGGAAAGGTACCGCGTACCACCGGGTCACCTGCCTCGTTGAGCACTTGAACGTTGATGTGATACTGACGCTTGCGCTGTTCCAGAATGTCCTGGGCGGCTTCTTCTCCCTGGCTTTCGTAAGTTTGCGTCCACTGTTCGGCCAAGGTGTTGAGGCCCGGGTGGCGACTGAGAATCCACGCGTCCTGGTTGAGCATGTGCCCGAGCAGAATGGAAAGCCCTGCAACCAGAGCGATGGCCAGCCAGAAGCTGGCCAGAATACGCCAGAACAATGAGCGCACAGAAAATCCTCAAACAAGCGCAATCCATGTGGGAGCGGGCCAATGTGGCGAGGGGGCTTGCCCCCGTTCGGCTGCGAAGCAGTCGTAAACCATTACCTGCGGTTTAACTTTGAAATGTCGGGGCCGCTTCGCGACCCAACGGGGGCAAGCCCCCTCGCCACACAAGCCCGCTCCCACATTAGACTGAGTGGCAACAGACCCAACGGGTTAGCCGTCGGGTCCGGGGTTAGCGCATTATTGCGCTTTTTGCGCTTGCTGCGCTTTCCAGGCCTTGAACTCGGCCCATTCGGCGCGACGCTCAGCCTTTTTCTTCTGGATCTCGTCGAATTGCTTCTGTTGATCCGGTTTCAGCAGTGCGCGAACGTCGGCTTCGGCTTTCTTGTGCTTGGCCGCCATCTCGTCTTTCAGGGCTTTCTGATCGGCTGGCGAGAGTTTTTCCAGGTACTTGTCGACCAATTGCTGACGCTCATGCATCTGCTCGCCCATGATCTTGCGGATTTGCTCGCGCTGTTCGCGGCTCAGGTCCAGCTGGCTGTAAGGGCCTTTACCGTGCATGCCGTGCATCTGACCGCCGTGGCGTGAGCCGTCCATGTGATCACCCATCGGACCTGTGCCTTCAGGCATGGCCATGGCAACGGTCGGCAGGGCGGCAGCAAACATCAGAGCGATAAGAGTCTTGCGCATGGTGTATCTCCTTGTCTCGTTCCCGGTACGTTCCGGATGTGTGCAGATTACGCAGATCAAGGTCAGCGGCGGTCAGCGGAGCGTAAAGCTTGGGTAAAGAGGGTCTTGTGCCGACCTGACAAAACCCCACAGCTACCAGTCTGTGGCGAGGGAGCTTGCTCCCGCTGGACTGCGTAGCAGTCCCGCTTTTGGGGCCGCTTCGCAGCCCAGCGGGAGCAAGCTCCCTCGCCACAGGTTGCTCATGTCCGTTCGTTCTTACAGGCTGTAGTAGTAACCGCGACTGCGCAGGGCCACGATGCGCGGGCGGCCGTCGGGGTGTGGGCCGATTTTTTTGCGCAGGTTGCTCACGTGCATGTCCAGGCTGCGGTCGTACAGGGTCAGTTTGCGACCGAGGGCGATTTGTGCCAGTTCCTGTTTATCCAGCGGTTCGCCGGGTTGCTTGAGCAGGGCTTCGAGCAGGCGGCTTTCGGAGACAGTGAGGGTGAACTCCTGTTCATCGATGCTGACCACGCCACGCACCGGGCTGAAGCACAAGTCACCCAATTCGAGCTGGCTGGAAACTGCCGTCGGATGACTGCGGCGCAACACTGCGCGCAGGCGCGCTGTCAGCTCTCGTGGGTCGCACGGTTTGGCCAGGTAATCATCGGCACCGAGTTCCAGGCCGAGGATGCGATCCAGCGGTTCGCCACGGGCCGAAAGCATCAGCACCGGTAAATCCGGATGGTCACTGCGCAGTTGCTTGAGCAGTTCCAGGCCACTGCCATCCGGCAGCATCACGTCCAGCACCACGGCCGCCGGGGAAGTTTCGGCCAACGCCCGGCGCGCGCTCTGGCCATCGTGGCAGGCGCGGACCTGAAAGCCTTCCTGGCTCAGCCAACTACTCAGGAGCTCACACAGCTCCTGGTCATCATCAATTAATAACAGCTCGCTCATGACTCACTCAATTTAGCCATTGCCGACGTTTTCTGGTTGCACCACTGGCGAAGATACCGCAGAGCAAGGCCAATAGCGCTACTGCGCCCCCAATCACGAACCATTGCTGCTGATCTGTCAGCAGGCGTGGCAGCGGGCTGCTGGCCTGAGCCTCCTTGAGTTGCAGCTTGAGGCGCTGATTCTCCTGGCGCAACCGGCTCAACTGAGCGCTTTCGCGTTCGCCATCGGTATTTTGCAGTTGTTTGCTCAGCTCTTCTCGTTGCTGCTCGCTTGCCTTCAAGCGCTGCTGCAACTCGGTGATCTGGCTGCCGGCGCTCAAGGACAGCGGCGTCGAACTACCGCCATTGGCGCTTTCTTCACCGTGGGCGGGCGCCATGATCGACAACGTCACCAACATCAGACACAACGGACCTTTGCGCATCGCAACTCCTGATTCCAATACGAGTATTGGGCAGGTTGTCGGCCGGTAAACGAGAATAATGAGCGATTGAACACGCGATGAACCGACAAGGTTCATCGCGCTGAAGGACTTTACGGGAGGACTTGCTTGAACGGCTTGACCAAAACGTTGGCGTAGACGCCTGCGGCAATGTACGGGTCGGCATCGGCCCAGGCCTGTGCGGCGCTCAGCGAATCGAATTCGGCAACGATCAGGCTGCCGGTGAAACCCGCCGCGCCCGGATCATTGCTGTCGACGGCCGGGTGCGGGCCGGCCAGTACGATACGACCTTCGCCTTTAAGCACTTGCAGTCGCTCAAGGTGCGCAGGCCGTGCGGCCAGGCGGGCTTCCAGGGAGTTGGCGACGTCTGTGGCAATGATTGCGTAAAGCATGTCAGTCCTCGGTTTTTGGCGTGGTGGTATCGGCGTCGTGCAGGTGGCGGGACAGGTAAATGCCCTGGGCGACCAGGAACAGCAACGTCATGCCCAGGCTGCCGAAGACTTTGAAGTCGACCCAGTAGCTCTGGAACGTAAACGCGACGAACAGGTTGGCGGCGCCGCAAAACAGGAAAAACCCGATCCAGGCGATGTTCAGACGGGTCCAGACCGGCTCTGGCAGGGTCAGCGCGTGGCCCATGATGCGTTTGATCAACAGTTGATCACCGATGAAGTGGCTGCCGATGAACCCGAGGGCGAACAGCCAGTTGACCACCGGGGCTTTCCATTTCAGGAAGGTCTCGCTGTGGAACGCCAGGGTCAGGCTACCGAAGACCAGGCAGGCGATGAGGGTCAGCCACTGGCTCTTCTCCAGCTTGCGCTGCTTGATGAACAGCGTGCCGTAAACCACCAGGGAGCTGATGATCAGCACGGCGGTGGCGCTGTAAATACCACCGACAGACAGTTGATAACCGCCGATATCGACGACCCGTGGATCGATTTTGAAGACGATGAAAAACAGCAGAAGCGGGATGAAGTCGATGAATTGTTTCACAGTGGCAGCCAGAAGCAGGATGTGGCGGCATAATAACAAACATATTGACGCGCGATAGCGTCAGCTGATTTGAGGTTACACAGTCCTGTGAATGTTGATTTGCACTGCCATAGCACGGCTTCCGATGGCGCCCTCGCGCCTGCGGTACTGGTTGCGCGTGCGTTCGAGAAAGGCGTGCGAGTCCTGGCCTTGACCGATCACGACACCCTTGAGGGCCTCGACGAGGCCCGTAGCGCCGCGACGGTGCTGGGGATGCAACTGGTCAATGGCGTCGAATTGTCCTGCACCTGGGGCGGGGCGACCATTCACGTTTTGGGCTACGGTTTCGACGTCAATGCGCCGCCGTTGGTCGAGGCCATTGCAAAATTGCACGATGGCCGCTGGCTACGGTCCGAAGAAATAAGCCGCAAGTTGGCGTTGAAAGGCATGCCGGGGGCGCTCGACGGCGCTCGGGCCATTCAACAGGAGCTGGGCGACAGCGGTAACGCGCCGGCCCGTCCGCACTTCGCCGACTGGATGGTGCGCGAAGGTTTCGTCAAGGATCGCGCCGAAGCGTTCCGCAAATGGTTGGGCGCCGGCAAACTGGGCGACGTCAAACAACACTGGCCGACCCTGGAAGACACTGTCGAAACCCTGCGCGCCGCGGGCGCCTGGGTCAGCCTGGCGCATCCCTGGCACTACGATTTCACTCGCAGCAAACGTCGCCGCCTGATTGCCGACTATATTCAAGCAGGGGGCCACGCGATTGAAGTGGTCAATGGCCATCAACCCGCCGAGCAGGTGGGCAGTTTGGCGATTCTAGCCCGCGAGTTTGGTCTGCTGGTCAGCGCCGGCAGTGATTTTCATGGCCCTGGAGGCTGGTCCGAGATCGGTGAATACCGCCCGCTCCCGGAGGATCTGCCACCACTGTGGTGTCGATTCAAACATGACCCAATTATTGCCGTCGTCTGAACAGGTAGAGAATGTGAGTCAATTTTTCCAGATTCATCCGGAAAACCCGCAACCGCGCCTGATCAAACAGGCTGTCGAGATCATCCGCAACGGCGGGGTGGTGATTTATCCCACAGACTCTTCCTACGCCATTGGTTGCCAGATCGGCGACAAGAACGCCGTGGAACGCGTACGCCGGCTGCGTCAGCTGGATGAGAAGCACAACTTCGCGCTGATTTGCAGCGATCTGTCGCAGTTGGGGCTGTTTGCCAAGATCGATACCGGCACCTTCCGTGTGCTCAAGGCTCACTTGCCTGGCCCTTACACCTTCATTCTCAACGCCACCCGCGAAGTCCCGCGGCTGTTGCTGCACCCGAAAAAACGCACCATCGGCCTGCGTGTGCCAAGCCATCCGATTGCCCTGGCACTGCTGGAAGAACTCGGCGAGCCGCTGATGAGCGTGACCCTGATCATGCCCGGCGACACCGACCCGTTGAGCGATCCTTACGAAATGCGCCAGTTGCTTGAGCATCAGGTCGACCTGATCATCGACGGCGGTTTCGGCGGGATCAAGGCGTCCACCGTGATCAGCCTCGCCGACGGCGAACCGGAAATCATCCGCGTCGGTTGCGGCGACCCTGCGCCTTTCATGGCCGAGGCCTAGATGTCAGCAGTAGAACCCGTCGACAGCCAGGCCGGCGCCCAGCAAGAACTGCCTTTCGCCATGGTCTATGGCCAGGCGGTCATGGAAATGCCGCTGGACCTGTACATCCCGCCGGATGCGCTCGAGGTGTTTCTTGAGGCCTTCGAAGGTCCGCTCGACTTGCTGCTGTACCTGATCCGCAAACAGAACATCAACATCCTCGACATCCCGGTGGCGGAAATCACCCGGCAGTACATGGGCTATGTCGAGTTGATGCAGTCGGTGCGCCTGGAGCTGGCCGCCGAGTACCTGGTGATGGCCGCGATGCTCGCCGAGATCAAGTCGCGGATGCTGTTACCCCGTGCCGAGACGATCGAAGACGAAGAGGACGATCCTCGCGCCGAGCTCATTCGCCGCTTGCAGGAGTACGAGCGTTTCAAGGCTGCTGCCGAAGGCATCGATGGCCTGAGCCGCGTCGGCCGCGACGTGGTGGTGCCCAAGCTCGATGCCCCGGAAGCCCGGGCGCGCAAACTGTTGCCGGATGTGAGTCTGGGAGAGTTGCTGATGTCCATGGCCGAGGTCTTGCGCCGTGGCGACATGTTCGAAAGCCACCAGGTCAGCCGTGAAGCGCTGTCCACCCGCGAGCGCATGAGCGATGTGCTGGAACGGCTCAAGGGCGGCGGTTTTGTGCCCTTTGTCGAGCTGTTCACCGCTGAAGAAGGGCGCCTGGGGGTGGTGGTGACCTTTATGGCGATCCTCGAGCTGGTCAAGGAATCCTTGGTCGAGCTGGTGCAGAATGAGCCGTTCGCGGCGATCCATGTCCGGGCCCGAGCCGAATAACGAGTTGAATCATGAACCTGACTGAACCCCGCGAGCTGGCGCCACTGCTTGAAGCCTTTCTGTTGGCCTCGGGAAAACCGCAATCGCTTGAACGCCTGTTCGAACTCTTCGAAGAAGGCGAGCGGCCCGAGCCCCCTGTGTTCAAGAAAGCGCTGACGATTCTGGCCAAATCCTGCGATGGTCGTGCTTTCGAGTTGAAGGAAGTCGCCTCCGGGTATCGCCTGCAGATCCGCGAAAAGTTCGCGCCGTGGGTCGGACGTTTGTGGGAAGAGCGGCCGCAACGCTATTCCCGCGCCATGCTCGAAACCATGGCCCTGATCGCCTATCGCCAGCCAATCACCCGGGGCGAGATCGAAGACGTGCGCGGCGTGGCCGTCAACAGCCACATCGTGAAAACCCTGCTGGAGCGTGAGTGGATCCGCATCGTCGGTTACCGCGACGTACCCGGCAAACCGGCGATGTTCGCCACCACCAAGGCGTTTCTCGATCACTTCAACCTGAAGAATCTCGACGACCTGCCGCCACTCGCCGAACTGCGCGAACTTGAACCCGATCCTGTGCTCGATTTTGACGACGCCCCCGTGCCTGCCAGCCTGCAGGAATTGGCTGATGCCAGCGCCGAGCCGGAAGAACCCAAGGAAGAAACCAGTTTCCACACTCTGTTGCTGGAACTGGACACCATGGAAGAGGGGCTCAAGACCGACTTCGATGATTTGTTGCGCGATGGGACGGTGACCGAGACGGAAGGGGAGTCGGTTCAACCCGAGCCTGAAACCGAAGTTGAACCTCAGGTCGAGGCTGACGCCGAAGTCGAACCAGAGCAGGAAGACGATATTCTTGGCGTCGCCGAAGCTCGCGAAAAGCTCCTGGCCGCTGTAGCCGCGCTTGAACAGCCGAAACCCGAGCCCGAATTGACCGACGAAGAAGCCGAAGCCCAGGCCCTCGCCGAAGCGATCGAAAACGAACGCCGCCAATTCGACGACTGACCCGAATCCTGTGGGAGCGAGCCTGCTCGCGATAGCGGTCTATCAGTCACTTTGATGCTGAATGTACTGCCGTCATCGCGAGCAGGCTCGCTCCCACAAGGGTTCCGTGTTCTCCGGTTGATTAAACTCGGCACCACCGTTCGGCGCAAAAGCAAATAACCGACTGTCGATCAGCTAGTCTCTGATGCGCGAACGTCTCCATGAGCGTATGATTCGCGACCCTTTGGCGATCTCTTCGTCAAACGACCAGCTTTCACATCTTCAGGCACAAGCCTGAACAGACCACACCGGGAGGTGCCCAGATGAGTATCAACGACCAGAAAGACGACCAGGAAATCGGCCCTGCAGGCGAAAAGCTGCAGAAAGTCCTCGCCCGTATCGGCGTCGGCTCGCGCCGTGACGTAGAAGCCTGGATCAGCCACGGCCGCATCAAGGTCAATGGCAAAGACGCCACCCTCGGCCAGCGCGTCGACCTGCATGACGCCATCACCATCGATGGCCGGGTGATCAAGCGCGAAGAAGCCGCCGAGTCGGTACGTCGCGTGATCATGTACAACAAACCCGACGGTGAAATCTGCACCCGTAACGACCCTGAAGGTCGTCCGACCGTGTTTGACAAGATGCCGCGCCCGAAAGAAGGTCGCTGGATCAACATCGGTCGTCTGGACATCAACACCACCGGTTTGCTGATGTTCACCACCGACGGGGAATTGGCCAACCGCCTGATGCACCCATCCTACGAAATGGACCGTGAATACGCGGTACGTGTACGTGGCGAAGTCGACGACGAGATGATTGAACGCCTGAAGGCAGGCGTGGTGCTCGAAGACGGCCCGGCCAAGTTCACCGACATCAAACAGGCTCCGGGTGGCGAAGGTTTCAACCACTGGTACCACTGCGTGGTGATGGAAGGTCGTAACCGCGAAGTCCGTCGTCTGTGGGAATCCCAGGGCCTGGTGGTCAGCCGCCTGAAGCGCGTGCGTTTCGGTCCGGTGTTCCTCAACTCCGACCTGCCGATGGGCCGCTGGCGCGAAATGAGCCAGTACGAAGTCGACATTCTCAGTGCTGAAGTCGGCCTGACCCCGGTGGCGATGCCGCAAATGAACGCCAAGAGCAAAGACAAGCTTGAGCGTATGCAGCGCAAATCGTCCCGTCCGGTGGGCAAGACCGAACGCGTGCGTACCCTGCGTCCAGCTGCGGGTTCGACCGCCGCCAGCCCGCGCGAATCCCGCGAGCCACAGATCGAAGGCGAACGCCCGGCCCGCAAGCCAGCACCACGTCAGGACGGCGAGCGCAGTCCACGCACGCCACGTCCGGCCAACGGTCGCACTGAGCGTGGCGAAGGCCGTGGCGCGCCGTCCGGTGGTCGCAGCGATCGCGGTGCGCCTGCCGGTCGTGGTACGCCCGTGGCAGACCGCCCGGCCGACACCAAGCGCCCGGCCAAGCCGGCGCCGAAGAAACGCCCAGGCATCGTCCTGGTCGACCGTGACGCGCCATCGGGCAAACGCCGCGGTGCACCAGCCGGTTCCGGCCAGCGCCCGGGCTTCGGTCGTCGCAAGCCTGAGTAATCGGTGAGCGCTCCATGAAAAACGCCATCCCTCGGGATGGCGTTTTTTTTGGGGCTGTCTTTAGTTTTGTGGTGTTTGTGAGTTGATCGTTCCCACGCTCCGCGTGGGAATGCAGCCCGTGACGCTCCGCGTCACCTCTCGAAAGCGGACGCGGAGCGTCCATTGAGGCATTCCCACGCGGAGCGTGGGAACGATCAGCTAGAACACAAACCGCCGATCAAACACCGGGTCATCATCCAGCGCCAACACGCCGCCAGAGAAGATCAAATCCAGATGATGGCTACCCTTGGCACCTCCGCCCAAGCCAAGGTGCAAACCGCAATGGCGCTCCTCGAACCCGGCATTGCGTGCATACAAATCTTTCACGCCTTCGTTGGTGCCGATCCCCAGTTCCTCGATTCGCCGATTGGACGGATTGGCGTCCAGGTACTTGTTGAAGTCATGTTCCAGCCCCGGCACATCGGTGGCGATTTTGCTGATGGTGGAGTTCTCGATCCACAACTCCAGCGGTGACGCCAATACGCCGTACTTGCGGGCAAATGGAATCGTACTGAGGAAAGTCCCCATAAATTTCACCCGGCCATTAATGGCCTCGCTATGAGTAGCGATCTCGCCGGGCGCCAGATCGAAGTTGCCGATACCGTTGATGTCGGTCCACTTCTTGATACTGCTCAAGGGTGTTTCGAACCACGACCCATGATCATCTTTGAAACTCAGGGTGGTGGCGTGGGACATGCGCTGGATCAAGTGGCTATTCAACCCGGCAATTCGCTGCGGGGTGACACTGAAGGTGTCGTAGAAGTAATCGCCGTAATCCTTGAACAGCAATGACTTCTTCCAGTTCTGCGCCATCACGCCCTGCAGCGCACGGACAAATTCCGGGCCGTCGGGACGCGGGTTGGGCAGGGTGGAAGAGTCGTAGAAGAAAATGTACAGATCGCTGTCGGTAATCGCCTGCGCCAGCAATTCGGTGGGTTCGAGGTCCAGACGCATCGCGCTGAAGCTGAACCGTGGGCTGTTACCGGCCTGTTCGGCGATGGCGCAGGTATGTGCCTCGTAATCGGCGGTATGGCCGAGCAAGACCTTCGCCGGATTGATGCCGGCAACGGCAGGGTGATGTTCGAGGTAGTAAAGGAAATGCGAGATGGCCCGTTGCTTATCCATGTAATCCTCCCTGACAAACCGAGAAAGTGGCAGGCACGACCGGCCGGATCGTGCCTGCCGGGATGTCTTACAGAGGCCACATCGCCGTGCCGAACGGAACAACCGCGTCGGCTTGCATCATTTCGACGGCGGCTTCGTGGGTCGGTGCTTCAAACCAATCGTCCAGTTGCAGTTCAGTGTCCAAGTCTTTGTCCAGTGCTTGCATGGTGAATTCTCCTAGATGACTTTTTCGGTAAGAACAGCGGCGTGCTTTTCACTCGTTGAAGAGCGCGTCAACGTGCCGGACGATGCAGTTCGGCAAGTCGCTGAAAACCTAGTTCACAGGGTTTTGGAATGCAAAAAAATAATTAAACAATTTTCATTTGAACTATTTGTTCCATTTTTCGAAGGCCAATTTTCTTAATAAAAAACAGAAAACTAAGCCGAAAATTTCCTTAGGAAGCTTCCTATCGTCAATTTACAGTCAGTTGACTTTTTGATCTGATTTGGAAAATTTACGTTACACCTTGTCAATAAAACCTTACGAAAAGGGCTCTCAAACCCCGTGGAATGCCGCGATGGAAAGGTCTGTAAGGAAAACCTTCCGTCAGCCGGCGATTTTGTACCCTTCAAGGGCTCTGGCGCGCTTGTTTCAGCAGCGTATGAAGGGTGAGATGCGCCCCATGCCTGTCGTGCAGGTGCATAACAAGAAGGAGGCGCAATGTACGCCGTGACTCATCTCCATCTCTCCCCCAAGGGCGATTTTTCCGCTGCCCTTATCGATGACCTGCAAAGGTCTGACTCAATTTTTGCAGTCGCCCGAGACCCTCGAGGCGGACACAGGCAATCCCGGCAACCGACGCGCTGATCCAGCGGTGTCTGGCAGCAGGGGGTTACAGGTGTACAATGCGCCGCGTTTTAACTGTGACCCTCTGCGCAACAGCGCAAACCTCAAGGCTATCCGCCTTGTTCACTCCGCCGCGTCACGAGCGTGTCGGGTTCGATTTCGTCACAGATAAAAACAAACAGGTGACGCATGACTGTCGTAAAAACGCTGAACTCCTGGTGCCTGCGCTGGGGTTTGATCGGCGCTGCTTGAAATCGCAACCGAGCAGCAACGTCTACTGAACATCATCAAACCTTGCGTGAGACCCTTTTCATGAGTGGACAAAACTCGCATTCAGGCGAGCTGAAACGCGGCCTGAAAAATCGCCATATTCAACTGATCGCCCTCGGTGGCGCGATCGGTACCGGGTTGTTCCTTGGCTCGGCCGGCGTGCTCAAATCCGCTGGCCCGTCGATGATTCTCGGCTACGCCATCTGCGGCTTCATCGCTTTCATGATCATGCGCCAACTCGGCGAAATGATCGTCGAAGAGCCAGTCGCCGGTTCCTTCAGCCACTTCGCCCACAAATACTGGGGCGGTTTTGCCGGCTTCCTGTCGGGCTGGAACTGCTGGATTCTGTACATCCTGGTGGGCATGTCCGAGCTGACCGCGGTCGGCAAATACATCCATTACTGGGCGCCGGATATCCCGACCTGGGTCTCGGCAGCCGGGTTCTTTGTATTGATCAACCTGATCAACCTGGCCAACGTCAAAGTCTTCGGTGAGGCCGAGTTCTGGTTCGCGATCATCAAGGTTGTGGCGATTGTCGGCATGATCGCCCTGGGCAGCTACTTGTTGGTCAGCGGCAACGGCGGCCCACAAGCCTCCGTGACCAACCTGTGGGAACACGGCGGCTTCTTCCCGAACGGCGTCAGCGGTCTGGTGATGGCCATGGCGATCATCATGTTCTCCTTCGGCGGCCTGGAAATGCTCGGTTTCACCGCAGCCGAAGCGGACAAACCGAAAACCGTGATCCCGAAAGCGATCAACCAGGTGATCTACCGGATTTTGATTTTCTACATCGGTGCGTTGGTGGTCCTGCTGTCGCTGACGCCTTGGGACAGCCTGCTGACGACGCTGAATGCGTCCGGCGATGCCTACAGCGGTAGCCCGTTCGTGCAAGTGTTCTCGATGCTCGGCAGCAACACCGCCGCGCACATCCTCAACTTCGTGGTCCTGACTGCGGCGCTGTCGGTGTACAACAGCGGCACCTACTGCAACAGCCGTATGCTGCTGGGCATGGCCGAGCAGGGCGATGCGCCGAAAGCCTTGTCGAAGATCGACAAGCGTGGCGTGCCGGTGCGTTCGATTCTGGCGTCGGCTGCCGTGACCCTGGTCGCGGTGCTGCTGAACTACCTGGTTCCGCAACATGCGCTGGAACTGTTGATGTCGTTGGTGGTGGCCACTTTGGTAATCAACTGGGCGATGATCAGCTTCTCGCACTTCAAGTTCCGTCAGCACATGGACAAGACCAAACAGACGCCGCTGTTCAAGGCCCTGTGGTACCCGTACGGCAACTATGTTTGCCTGGCGTTCGTGGTGTTCATCCTTGGCGTGATGCTGCTGATCCCGGGCATCCAGATCTCGGTGTATGCGATTCCAGTGTGGGTTGCGTTCATGTGGGTCTGCTACGGCATCAAGAACAAGCGCAGCGCCCAGCAGGCGTTGCAGGCCGCAGGTTCCGCTGCCAAGTAAGTGCAAAGCGCAGAAACAACAAACCCGGCCATGTGCCGGGTTTGTCATTTATGGGTTCCGTACAAAATCCTGTGGGAGCGGGGGGGGGGGGGGGGGCGCGGGGGGGGGGGGGGGGGGGGCGGCCCTCGGGGCAGGCGATACGCCCCCACCCCCCAGGCAGGGGAGGGGGGGCGGCGGCCCCCAGCCCGCCCCCCCCCCCCCCCCCCCCCCACGCAC
>NZ_JBWCCN010000039.1:0-4591 GCF_056279485.1 Pseudomonas sp. TE12508
CCTAATACGTAATTGTTTTGACGTTACCGACAGAATAAGCACCGGCTAACTCTGTGCCAGCAGCCGCGGTAATACAGAGGGTGCAAGCGTTAATCGGAATTACTGGGCGTAAAGCGCGCGTAGGTGGTTCGTTAAGTTGGATGTGAAATCCCCGGGCTCAACCTGGGAACTGCATTCAAAACTGACGAGCTAGAGTATGGTAGAGGGTGGTGGAATTTCCTGTGTAGCGGTGAAATGCGTAGATATAGGAAGGAACACCAGTGGCGAAGGCGACCACCTGGACTGATACTGACACTGAGGTGCGAAAGCGTGGGGAGCAAACAGGATTAGATACCCTGGTAGTCCACGCCGTAAACGATGTCAACTAGCCGTTGGGAGCCTTGAGCTCTTAGTGGCGCAGCTAACGCATTAAGTTGACCGCCTGGGGAGTACGGCCGCAAGGTTAAAACTCAAATGAATTGACGGGGGCCCGCACAAGCGGTGGAGCATGTGGTTTAATTCGAAGCAACGCGAAGAACCTTACCAGGCCTTGACATCCAATGAACTTTCCAGAGATGGATTGGTGCCTTCGGGAACATTGAGACAGGTGCTGCATGGCTGTCGTCAGCTCGTGTCGTGAGATGTTGGGTTAAGTCCCGTAACGAGCGCAACCCTTGTCCTTAGTTACCAGCACGTTATGGTGGGCACTCTAAGGAGACTGCCGGTGACAAACCGGAGGAAGGTGGGGATGACGTCAAGTCATCATGGCCCTTACGGCCTGGGCTACACACGTGCTACAATGGTCGGTACAGAGGGTTGCCAAGCCGCGAGGTGGAGCTAATCCCAGAAAACCGATCGTAGTCCGGATCGCAGTCTGCAACTCGACTGCGTGAAGTCGGAATCGCTAGTAATCGCGAATCAGAATGTCGCGGTGAATACGTTCCCGGGCCTTGTACACACCGCCCGTCACACCATGGGAGTGGGTTGCACCAGAAGTAGCTAGTCTAACCTTCGGGAGGACGGTTACCACGGTGTGATTCATGACTGGGGTGAAGTCGTAACAAGGTAGCCGTAGGGGAACCTGCGGCTGGATCACCTCCTTAATCGACGACATCAGCTGCTCCATAAGTTCCCACACGAATTGCTTGATTCATTGAAGAAGACGATAAGAAGCAGCCCGAAATTGGGTCTGTAGCTCAGTTGGTTAGAGCGCACCCCTGATAAGGGTGAGGTCGGCAGTTCGAATCTGCCCAGACCCACCAATTTTGTGTGGGAAACGCCTGTAGAAATACGGGGCCATAGCTCAGCTGGGAGAGCGCCTGCCTTGCACGCAGGAGGTCAACGGTTCGATCCCGTTTGGCTCCACCACTACTGCTTCTGTTTGTTGAAAGCTTAGAAATGAGCATTCCATCCTGGTGATGGTGAATGTTGATTTCTGGTCTTTGGCTAGATCGTTCTTTAAAAATTTGGGTATGTGATAGAAAGATAGACTGAACGTTACTTTCACTGGTAACGGATCAGGCTAAGGTAAAATTTGTGAGTTTAATCGCGAATTTTCGGCGAATGTCGTCTTCACAGTATAACCAGATTGCTTGGGGTTATATGGTCAAGTGAAGAAGCGCATACGGTGGATGCCTTGGCAGTCAGAGGCGATGAAAGACGTGGTAGCCTGCGAAAAGCTTCGGGGAGTCGGCAAACAGACTTTGATCCGGAGATGTCTGAATGGGGGAACCCACCTAACATAAGTTAGGTATCTTAAGCTGAATACATAGGCTTAAGAAGCGAACCAGGGGAACTGAAACATCTAAGTACCCTGAGGAAAAGAAATCAACCGAGATTCCCTTAGTAGTGGCGAGCGAACGGGGACTAGCCCTTAAGTGGCTTTGAGATTAGCGGAACGCTCTGGAAAGTGCGGCCATAGTGGGTGATAGCCCTGTACGCGAAAATCTCTTGGTCATGAAATCGAGTAGGACGGAGCACGAGAAACTTTGTCTGAATATGGGGGGACCATCCTCCAAGGCTAAATACTACTGACTGACCGATAGTGAACTAGTACCGTGAGGGAAAGGCGAAAAGAACCCCGGAGAGGGGAGTGAAATAGATCCTGAAACCGTATGCGTACAAGCAGTGGGAGCCCACTTTGTTGGGTGACTGCGTACCTTTTGTATAATGGGTCAGCGACTTATTTTCAGTGGCGAGCTTAACCGAATAGGGGAGGCGTAGCGAAAGCGAGTCTTAATAGGGCGTCTAGTCGCTGGGAATAGACCCGAAACCGGGCGATCTATCCATGGGCAGGTTGAAGGTTGGGTAACACTAACTGGAGGACCGAACCGACTACCGTTGAAAAGTTAGCGGATGACCTGTGGATCGGAGTGAAAGGCTAATCAAGCTCGGAGATAGCTGGTTCTCCTCGAAAGCTATTTAGGTAGCGCCTCATGTATCACTGTAGGGGGTAGAGCACTGTTTCGGCTAGGGGGTCATCCCGACTTACCAAACCGATGCAAACTCCGAATACCTACAAGTGCCGAGCATGGGAGACACACGGCGGGTGCTAACGTCCGTCGTGAAAAGGGAAACAACCCAGACCGTCAGCTAAGGTCCCAAAGTTATGGTTAAGTGGGAAACGATGTGGGAAGGCTTAGACAGCTAGGAGGTTGGCTTAGAAGCAGCCACCCTTTAAAGAAAGCGTAATAGCTCACTAGTCGAGTCGGCCTGCGCGGAAGATGTAACGGGGCTCAAACCATACACCGAAGCTACGGGTATCACTTAGGTGATGCGGTAGAGGAGCGTTCTGTAAGCCTGTGAAGGTGAGTTGAGAAGCTTGCTGGAGGTATCAGAAGTGCGAATGCTGACATGAGTAACGACAATGGGTGTGAAAAACACCCACGCCGAAAGACCAAGGTTTCCTGCGCAACGTTAATCGACGCAGGGTTAGTCGGTCCCTAAGGCGAGGCTGAAAAGCGTAGTCGATGGAAAACAGGTTAATATTCCTGTACTTCTGGTTATTGCGATGGAGGGACGGAGAAGGCTAGGCCAGCTTGGCGTTGGTTGTCCAAGTTTAAGGTGGTAGGCTGGAATCTTAGGTAAATCCGGGATTCTAAGGCCGAGAGCTGATGACGAGTGTTCTTTTAGAACACGAAGTGGTTGATGCCATGCTTCCAAGAAAAGCTTCTAAGCTTCAGGTAACCAGGAACCGTACCCCAAACCGACACAGGTGGTTGGGTAGAGAATACCAAGGCGCTTGAGAGAACTCGGGTGAAGGAACTAGGCAAAATGGCACCGTAACTTCGGGAGAAGGTGCGCCGGTGAGGGTGAAGCATTTACTGCGTAAGCCCACGCCGGTCGAAGATACCAGGCCGCTGCGACTGTTTATTAAAAACACAGCACTCTGCAAACACGAAAGTGGACGTATAGGGTGTGACGCCTGCCCGGTGCCGGAAGGTTAATTGATGGGGTTAGCTAACGCGAAGCTCTTGATCGAAGCCCCGGTAAACGGCGGCCGTAACTATAACGGTCCTAAGGTAGCGAAATTCCTTGTCGGGTAAGTTCCGACCTGCACGAATGGCGTAACGATGGCGGCGCTGTCTCCACCCGAGACTCAGTGAAATTGAAATCGCTGTGAAGATGCAGTGTATCCGCGGCTAGACGGAAAGACCCCGTGAACCTTTACTATAGCTTTGCACTGGACTTTGAATTTGCTTGTGTAGGATAGGTGGGAGGCTTTGAAGCGTGGACGCCAGTTCGCGTGGAGCCAACCTTGAAATACCACCCTGGCAACTTTGAGGTTCTAACTCAGGTCCGTTATCCGGATCGAGGACAGTGTATGGTGGGTAGTTTGACTGGGGCGGTCTCCTCCTAAAGAGTAACGGAGGAGTACGAAGGTGCGCTCAGACCGGTCGGAAATCGGTCGTAGAGTATAAAGGCAAAAGCGCGCTTGACTGCGAGACAGACACGTCGAGCAGGTACGAAAGTAGGTCTTAGTGATCCGGTGGTTCTGTATGGAAGGGCCATCGCTCAACGGATAAAAGGTACTCCGGGGATAACAGGCTGATACCGCCCAAGAGTTCATATCGACGGCGGTGTTTGGCACCTCGATGTCGGCTCATCACATCCTGGGGCTGAAGCCGGTCCCAAGGGTATGGCTGTTCGCCATTTAAAGTGGTACGCGAGCTGGGTTTAGAACGTCGTGAGACAGTTCGGTCCCTATCTGCCGTGGACGTTTGAGATTTGAGAGGGGCTGCTCCTAGTACGAGAGGACCGGAGTGGACGAACCTCTGGTGTTCCGGTTGTCACGCCAGTGGCATTGCCGGGTAGCTATGTTCGGAATAGATAACCGCTGAAAGCATCTAAGCGGGAAACTAGCCTCAAGATGAGATCTCACTGGGACCTTGAGTCCCCTGAAGGGCCGTCGAAGACTACGACGTTGATAGGTTGGGTGTGTAAGCGCTGTGAGGCGTTGAGCTAACCAATACTAATTGCCCGTGAGGCTTGACCATATAACACCCAAGCAATTTGCATGCTTCGAGCTGAAAAGGCGAGAGAGCACCAGATTGCGGTGTGTGAAGACGAAACGAACCGAAAGTTCGAGATACTCACAAAACACCAAACTATC
>NZ_JBWCCN010000040.1:0-2319 GCF_056279485.1 Pseudomonas sp. TE12508
GACCCAGGCTGTGTGAAAACTCTCCAAACACGATGAAAGCTGAGCGTTTCGTGGGTTGCCTGTGCAATCAGCGGGCGGAAGCGCGAATTACCTTCGTCAGCTACATAGATGTTCGTAATGCCCTTTGGGCCGCGTCAACTGCCCAAAGGGCTACTAACGGGCGAGCAAGCGGCTGGATTCACGCTCTGATCGCTTCAAGCAATCCTGTGATGCCGAAGATGCTCATCATTCGTTTGAGGTTGTAAGCGAGCACATGAAGGCTCATTTCGGTACTTACCCGCGGAAGTGTTTTGGTCAGGAAGTGGGTGGCTCCCATCCAATATTTGAGCGTTCCAAAAGGATGTTCAACGGTCTGTCGCCGAACCCTCATCATCGCTGGATCATGTTCTAGCCGAACCTGCATCGCGTCGGCTACAGCCTCATGTTCCCAGCGCTTCACACGGCGCTCCTTACCAGTCGTACATTGCTGTTGCATTGAGCAGGACTGGCAGCCCGAGTAGTAGTAACAATGCAATAACATGCCGTCTTCCATCGACGAATGCCGTCTGGTTAATAACTGCCCCGCAGGGCATCGATATTCGTCCGACGCAATAAGATAGATGAAATCCTGCTTGCCGAATCTGCCTTCGGCTTTGCTACCAGATGTAAGGGGTTTCGGTACGAAGACAGTGATGCCGGCTTGCTCGCAAGCAAGGATTTCCAGACCTTTGTAATAGCCTCGGTCGGCCACCACCGTTAGCGATTCAGCCTCGATTTCTTCACGCGCTTGGTTCGCCATATTGCTCAGTTGTCCACGATCATTGCCAACGTTGGTCACCTCATGGGCAATGATCAGATGGTGTTTGTCGTCGACAGCTGTTTGTACGTTGTAGCCAACCGTTCCGGTGCCTCGGCCGCTCGTGGCCATTGAGCGTGCATCTGGGTCTGTGAGGGAGATCTGCTGGTCTGGACTTTCGTGGAGCTGTGCCTCGATTTCCTTGAGTTTCTGCATCTGCTTTTTCAGTGTTTCTATCTTTTCTTTAAGCCGCTCTGCTTTGGCCTCGGCCACTTCGGGTGTTGCCCGATCCGCCGAATCCATCGCCGCCAGATAGCGATCAATGCTCTGCTCGATCTGCTGCATGCGTGCCTTCACCTTGCCCTGAGTGAAGTTGCGGTCGCGATTATTGACGGCTTTGAATTTGCTGCCGTCGATGGCGATGATCGACTGAGAGAAGAGATTGAGGTTGCGGCAAAGAACTACGAACTGGCGGCATACGCTGCGAATGGCTTTGCCGTTGTCTTTGCGAAAGTCGGCGATGGTTTTGAAATCTGGAGCCAAGCGGCCTGTTAGCCACATCAACTCGACGTTACGCTGGGTCTCACGCTCAAGCCGGCGGCTGGACTGAACCCGATTGAGGTAGCCGTAGATATAGATCTTCAATAACACCGCTGGGTGGTAGGCCGGACGACCCGTAGCGGCAGGATCGACGCCCTCAAAACCAAGTGCGCCCAGGTCGAGTTCATCGACGAAAACATCGACCACGCGCACTGGATTTTCTTCGACTACGTAATCGTCCAGGCACTCTGGCAGCAAGGTGACTTGAGTTCGCGCCTCGCCTTCAATGAATCGCTTCATGACTGTCCCCGTTACTACCTCGGCGTTCAGAAGGTTAGACAATTTGGGGAGTTTTTCACCAAGTCTGGGACCAATTGGTCGCTCACGACGGGCATAAATCAGCCAGAGTTGACGATAGACACTTGATCGCGAGGTGCCTAATCTAGGCTTCAAAGTCACGACAGGGAAAAGGATATGGCAGGAGGGAACATCATTTGCGGTACGTTCCAAAGTGCCGACAAGTCGGGATCAGCCTTGGAGGCAGTGTTAGATGCACTCCCATTGCAGGCCCACGAACTGGTCGAGAATGTTAAACAGCAACTCGATACAGCAGACTTTGTCCTCATAGATGTAGATCAAGCGAAAAGCTTGCTTCCATTTTTACAGATCTACCAGGCGCAACTGATCGCTGAGATCGGGCACGATGATTGGGCTCGGGCAACGCAGGAGGAGGAGTTTTCGCTTGAAACGGTCGCTTCCAAGTGGGGATCGAGTAAGGGATGGAGACTTTACTGCGTGCGAGATCTCGTAGGTGCTTGTGAAAATGCGTTGGTAGAGATGGAACCTGTTTGCATAGCGTTTAGTTAACTGCTTCCAGCCGGTCGCATGGCCGGCTGTTTTAATACAGACATTGGTTTGAGACCACGCTACTAGCGTGAACAGCCGATAGATTTAATGTAGCAACGCAGGCTACAAAACGTTCCATGCGTTTTCGCACAACCTGG
>NZ_JBWCCN010000041.1:0-1983 GCF_056279485.1 Pseudomonas sp. TE12508
ATTCCAGGGCATGGTCAGGCACCTCCTGACCGTATTTCATACCTGTAAACGATGTCTCCGGTTTAAAACGTAAAGGATGTCTCCGGTTTCTACCCTAGCAGGCTAGCTCCCACAGGGGTACGCATTCCAATGTGGGAGCTAGCCTGCTAGCGATTGACCGCGCAGCGGTCACCCACTTTCCTGCGTCGGATCAAGGCTTTGAACCGTACGCGTTGGCGGCAGCGTTTGATCGTGGCAGGATGTCGAGGTTATCGACCGAGACCCCCTGACCATGCCGCAATCCCAAGCCAAGAATCTGTCCCTGATCGCCGCAATCGACCTGGGCTCCAACAGCTTTCACATGGTCGTGGCCAAGGCCCAGAACGGCGAAATCCGGATTCTCGAACGTCTCGGGGAGAAGGTTCAGCTGGCCGCCGGCATCGACGAAGAGCGCCAACTCAGCGAAGAATCCATGCAGCGCGGGCTCGATTGCCTGAAGCGTTTCGCCCAACTGATCAGCGGTATGCCGCCCGGCACCGTGCGGATCGTCGGCACCAACGCCCTGCGCGAAGCCCGTAACCGCGCCGAATTCATCCACCGCGCCGAAGAAATTCTTGGCCATCCGGTAGAAGTCATCTCTGGTCGTGAAGAAGCGCGCCTGATTTACCTCGGCGTCTCCCACACCCTCGCCGACACGCCGGGCAAGCGCCTGGTAGCCGACATCGGCGGCGGCAGTACCGAATTCATCATTGGCCAGCGCTTCGAACCGCTGCTGCGCGAAAGCCTGCAAATGGGCTGCGTCAGCTATACCCAGCGCTATTTCAAGGATGGCAAGATCACCCCGGCCCGCTATGCCCAGGCGTACACCGCGGCGCGGCTGGAGATCATGAGCATCGAACACGCCCTGCACCGCCTGACCTGGGATGAAGCCATCGGCTCCTCGGGCACCATTCGCGCCATTGGCCTGGCGCTGAAGGCCGGCGGGCATGGCACTGGCGAAGTGAATGCCGAAGGCCTGGCCTGGCTCAAGCGCAAGCTGTTCAAACTCGGCGATGCCGAGAAAATCGATTTCGAAGGCATCAAGCCCGACCGGCGGGCGATTTTCCCCGCCGGGTTGGCGATTCTCGAAGCGATCTTCGACGCCCTCGAATTGCAACGCATGGACCACTGTGAAGGCGCCCTGCGCGAAGGCGTGCTCTACGACCTGTTGGGCCGTCATCATCATGAAGACGTGCGTGAGCGCACTCTCAGCTCGCTGATGGAGCGTTACCACGTTGATCTGGAACAAGCCGCGCGGGTCGAACGCAAGGCGCTGCATGCTTTCGATCAGGTGGCCGAGGATTGGCAGCTGGATGACGGTGTCTGGCGCGAACTGCTGAGCTGGGCCGCCAAGGTCCATGAAGTGGGTCTGGACATCGCGCACTATCAGTACCACAAGCACGGCGCCTACCTGATCGAGCACTCGGACCTGGCCGGATTCTCCCGCGAAGACCAGCAAATGCTCGCACTGCTGGTGCGGGGCCACCGACGCAACATTCCCAAAGACAAGTTCGCCGAATTCGGCGACGACGGCATCAAGCTGATTCGCCTGTGTGTGCTACTGCGTTTTGCGATTCTGTTCCACCACATCCGCGGTATCCAGGAAATGCCACAGGTCGTGCTGCACGCCAATGGCGACAGCCTGGACGTGTTGTTCCCGGAACACTGGCTGGACGACAACCAGTTGACCCAGGCCGACTTCGCCCTGGAAGCGGAATGGCTGACTCGCGTCAGCTTCGTGCTGAACGTCCGCTAAACCCTGTGGCGAGGGAGCTTGCTCCCGCTGGGCTGCGAAGCGGCCCCAAAAAGAGGGACTGCTGCGCAGTCCAACGGGAGCAAGCTCCCTCGCCACAAGTCATTCACCGCTCGGGCGTGTCTAGTCCTGAAATAGGTTTACACCTGTTTCACCCTAACGCCCGATGCACCGCATCGGGCGTTTTGTATTTCAAAGACAGGTGCGGACGC
>NZ_JBWCCN010000042.1:0-1689 GCF_056279485.1 Pseudomonas sp. TE12508
GGTCCAGGCTGTGTGAAAACGCACTGAATACGTCGAAAGTTGAGAGCTACGGGTGTTGCCTGCGAAACCAGCAGACTGAAGCGCGAATTGCCCTGGTCAACTACATAGGCGTTCGTAAATGCTGTTTGGGCCGCGTCAGCGGCCCAAACAGCCACTCACGGACGATCAAGCAGCTTGGATTCACGCCCTGATCGCTTCAAGCAGTCCTGAGATACTGAAGATGCTCATCATTCGTTTGAGGTTGTAGGCCAGTACATGAAGGCTCATCTCGGTGCTTACCCTCGGCAGAGTTTTGGTCAGGAAGTGGGTACTTCCCATCCAGTATTTGAGCGTTCCAAACGGATGTTCAACGGTCTGTCGGCGACGCCTCATCATCGTTGGATCATTTTCCAGCCGAGTCTGCATCGCATCGACTACGGCTTCATGTTCCCAGCGCTTTACCCGGCGCTCCTTACCCGTCGTACATTGCTTGTGCATTGAGCAGGACTGGCAGCCCGAGAAGTAGTAACAATGCAATAACATGCCGTCTTCCACCGAAGAATGCCGCCGGGTCAGTAACTGTCCCGCAGGGCATCGATACTCGTCCGATTCTGCAACGTAGATGAAGTCCTGCTTACCAAATCGGCCTTCGGCCTTGCTGCCTGATGTCAGGGGTTTCGGTACGAAGGTGGTGATGCCAGCCTGCTCGCAGGCAAGGATTTCCAGACCTTTGTAATAGCCTCGGTCGGCCACCACCGTTAGCGATTCAGCCTCGATTTCTTCACGCGCCTGGTTCGCCATATTGCTCAGTTGCCCACGATCATTACCAACGTTGGTCACCTCATGGGCAATGATCAGATGGTGTTTGTCGTCGACAGCTGTTTGGACGTTGTAGCCAACCGTTCCGGTGCCTCGGCCGCTCGTGGCCATTGAGCGTGCATCAGGATCTGTGAGGGAGATCTGCTGGTCTGGACTTTCGTGGAGCTGCACCTCGATTTCCTTGAGTTTCTGCATCTGCTTTTTCAGTGTTTCTATCTTTTCTTTAAGCCGCTCTGCTTTGGCCTCGGCCACTTCGGGCGTTGCCCGATCCGCCGAATCCATCGCCGCCAGATATCGATCAATACTCTGCTCGATCTGCTGCATGCGCGCCTTCACTTTGCCTTGGGTGAAGTTGCGGTCGCGATTATTGACGGCTTTGAACTTGCTGCCGTCGATGGCGATGATCGATTGGGAGAAGAGGTCGAGGTTGCGGCAAAGAACTACAAATTGCCGGCAGACACTGCGAATGGCTTTGCCGTTGTTCTTACGAAAGTCGGCAATGGTTTTGAAATCCGGAGCCAATCGCCCAGTCAGCCACATCAACTCAACGTTACGCTGGGCTTCACGCTCAAGCCGGCGGCTGGACTGAATCCGATTGAGGTAGCCGTAGATATAGATCTTCAGCAAGATCGCGGGATGGTAGGCCGGACGCCCCGTTGCAGCAGGATCGACACCTTCAAACCCAAGTGCGCCCAAGTCGAGTTCATCGACGAAAACGTCGACCACTCGCACTGGATTTTCTTCGGCAACGTAATCGTCCAGGCACTCCGGCAGCAACGTCACTTGCGTCCGAGTCTCACCTTCGATGAATCGCTTCATGATCGCCCCCCGATACGATCTCGACGATCAGAAGGTTAGACAATTACTGGCGTTTTCACACAGCCTGGGTCG
>NZ_JBWCCN010000043.1:0-1689 GCF_056279485.1 Pseudomonas sp. TE12508
GTCTACAGGTGCATGTTCCACCCTCGCTGACAGCTACCTGCCAACCGTTACCAGTATCGATGAAGGTGGGACGGACTATCTATATTGGGTCGATTTCTGCCGGTCGCCACCGGCCGAAATCGACCCAAAGCGGCCCTTCGCGGAGGTCAGCTCTTTTCTGCGTCCGCGTTTTCGCTCCTGAACTGCATAATCTCGGGCAGGTTGTTTTCAATCCAGTCGACCATTGCTTCTACCTTGGCCGCTGCTGCCTCTCCCAGGGGAGTCAACGTGTATTCCACATAGGGTGGCACTATCGGTCGAGAGAGCCGGTTGACGAGCCCATCGCCCTCCAATCCCTGGAGTGTCTGTGAAAGCATTTTCTCACTCACTCCACCGATTTTCCGACGCAGCTCACTAAAACGATGCGTGCCCCCCAATAAAACAACTAGCACCAGGACGCCCCAGCGGCTGGTCATATGCTTGAGGACCTCTCGCGAAGGGCAATCAGCATGCATAAGTTCGCCGCGACGTATTTTTTCGGAAACAAGGTGAGGGATATAATCTTGGCGGCTCATGATACTTACCTTTTTGTACGTACTTACTATTAGTTAGCCTGTGCCATAGGATGATCACTCCTCCCTTTGGAATCAAGGTGCTTCATTATGATTGCCGTCACAGGTGCTACCGGCCAATTGGGCCGTCTCGTTATCGATTCGCTGCTTAAAACCGTCAACCCACACGAAATCGTCGCGTTGGTGCGCGATCCACTCAAGGCGCAGGATCTTGGCGCGAAAGGCGTTAACGTCCGCCAAGCAGATTACAACCAGCCTGAAACCCTCGTTAGCGCCTTGGTCGGTGTTCAGCGTCTGCTGCTGATTTCGTCAAGCGAAGTCGGCCAGCGTACGGCACAACATCGTGCCGTCATTGAGGCGGCCAAATCTTCGGGCGTTCAACTTCTGGCGTACACCAGCATGCTGCATGCAGACAAGTCGACACTGGGCCTGGCTGTCGAGCACCGGGATACCGAACGGGCGTTGGTAGAGTCTGGATTGAATTACGTACTGCTGCGTAATGGTTGGTACAGCGAGAACTACACTGCCAGCGTGTCGCCTGCGGTCGAGCACGGAGCCATTCTGGGTAGTGCGCAAGAGGGTCGAATCTCCTCCGCAGCGCGAAAAGATTATGCTGACGCGGCAGCCGTTGTACTGACCAGCGAAGGTCAGGCAGGCAAGGTATACGAATTGGCAGGTGATGAGAGTTACTCGTTATCCGAACTGGCCACGGAAGTCGCCAAACAATCCGGTAAGACCGTTGTTTACAACGATCTTCCACAAGAGCAATACAAGGCAGTACTCATTGGATTGGGCCTGCCGGCAGAGTTCGCAGGGCTGCTGGCTGATTCTGATGCCGCAGCAGCTAAAGGCGATCTGTTTGATGACTCTCGCCAACTGAGTGAGTTGTTGGGACGTCCAACGACCCCGATTACTCAATCCGTTAGCGCGGCGCTTAAGCACTAAAACTAGCCAGCAGCAGCTTTGCTTAATGCTTCCAAGCCGCATTGAGCAAAGCCATCCACGCCAACCATCGAGGACCGGGTTGACCGTCTGCTTCTGGCCCAGGTTGTGCGAAAACGCATGGAACGTTTTGTAGCCTGCGTTGCTACATTAAATCTATCGGCTGTTCACGCTAGTAGCGTGGTCTCAAACCAAT
>NZ_JBWCCN010000044.1:0-1621 GCF_056279485.1 Pseudomonas sp. TE12508
CTGGCCGTGGTCGCCTCGCCGGTCACGTCGCCCGTACCCCCGGCAATGCCATTGGCCAGGCCGTCCTCGTCGACGGTTCCCGTTGCGGCAGTACCGGTCGCCGTCGGCGTGTCGTCGTCGACGGTGATGACCAGTTTCTCGGCCGCGGCCGTCACCGTGTCGCCGTCCTTGTCGGTGGCTTGCAGCAGCGAGCCCAGGTTGATGGTGATGTCGTTCTCGTTGTTACCTGCCGCGTGATCCAGCGGCTTGAGCAGCGTGAAGGTGTAGGCACCCGCTGCGGTGAGGCTGAAGGTGAATACATCGGTCGCGCCGGCCGTGGCGGTGAGCGTGCCGCCCACGACGCTGTACACCAGCGCCACCCCGCCCGAGTTCAGCGCCGGCAAGCCGCTGGTGTTACTCGACAAGGCATAGGTCAGCGGCGTGTCGGCGCCCGACTGGAAGATACCGGTCACGCTGCCGCTGGCTGTGGTCGCCTCGCCGGTCACGTCGCCCGTACCACCGGCAATGCCATTGGCCAGGCCGTCCTCGTCGACGGTTCCCGTCAAGGCGGTACCGGTCGCGGTCGGCGTGTCGTCGTCGACGGTGATGACCAGTTTCTCGGCCGCGGCTGTCACCGTGTCGCCGTCCTTGTCGGTGGCTTGCAGCAACGAGCCCAGGTTGAGGGTGATGTCGTTCTCGTTGTTACCGGCCGCGTGATCCAGCGGCTTGAGCAGCGTGAAGGTGTAGGCACCCGCTGCGGTGAGGCTGAACGTGAACACGTCGGTCGCGCCGGCCTTGGCGGTGAGCGTGCCGCCCGCGACGCTGTACACCAGCGCCACCCCGCCCGAGCTCAGCGCCGGCAAGCCGCTGGTATCACTCGACAAGGCATAGGTCAGCGGCGTGTCGGCGCCGGACTGGAAGATACCGGTCACGCTGCCACTGGCCGTGGTCGCCTCGCCGGTCACGTCGTCCGTACCCCCGGCAATGCCATTGGCCAGGCCGTCCTCGTCGACGGTTCCCGTTGCGGCAGTGCCGGTCGCCGTCGGCGTGTCGTCGTCGACGGTGATGACCAGTTTCTCGGCCGCGGCTGTCACCGTGTCGCCGTCCTTGTCGGTGGCTTGCAGCAGCGACCCCAGGTTGAGGGTGATGTCGTTCTCGTTGTTACCTGCCGCGTGATCCAGCGGCTTGAGCAGCGTAAAGGTGTAGGCACCCGCTGCGGTGAGGCTGAAGGTGAACACATCGGTCGCGCCGGCCTTGGCGGTGAGCGTGCCGCCCGCGACGCTGTACACCAGCGCCACCCCGCTCGAGCTCAGCGCCGGCAAGCCGCTGGTGTCACTCGACAAGGCATAGGTCAGCGGCGTGTCGGCGCCGGACTGGAAGATACCGGTCACGCTGCCACTGGCCGTGGTCGCCTCGCCGGTCACGTCGCCCGTACCCCCGGCAATGCCATTGGCCAGGCCGTCCTCGTCGACGGTTCCCGTTGCGGCAGTACCGGTCGCCGTCGGCGTGTCGTCGTCGACGGTGATGACCAGTTTCTCGGCCGCGGCCGTCACCGTGTCGCCGTCCTTGTCGGTGGCTTGCAGCAGCGAGCCCAGGTTGATGGTGATGTCGTTCTCGTTGTTACCTGCCGCGTGATCCAGCG
>NZ_JBWCCN010000045.1:0-1557 GCF_056279485.1 Pseudomonas sp. TE12508
AATCGACCCAATATAGATAGTCCGTCCCACCTTCATCGATACTGGTAACGGTTGGCAGGTAGCTGTCAGCGAGGGTGGAACATGCACCTGTAGACTACGAATAAAACGACCCAAACGCATGACGTTTGCAGCTTTAGTTCCGAGTCTACAGGTGCGCTTGCGCTCGATAACGAATACTCAGGGTTCGCCGTCGCACCGGCTCACTATATTGCCTTCGCTGAACGCAAGCATGCATGTCCCTAGCAGCTATTTTATCGCTTGCGGAGGTTCACGTGACAGCGTCCTTGAGTCAGCAATTCACAGCCTATGTCGGCATTGATTGGGCAGATACCAAACATGATATTTGCCTACAGGCTGGGGATGACAATCATCGTCAGTTCGACTGTATTCCGCACCAGGTTGATCGCATTGATGAGTGGGCCAAGGCATTGCACCTTCGCTTCGGTGGCCCTATCGCTGTAGCTCTGGAGTTGGCCAAAGGGCCTATTGTGTCGGCTCTGCTGAAGTATGACTTTTTCGTGCTGTTCCCGATCAATCCCTCGACGCTTGCCAAATATCGCGTGGCGTTCAAGCCGAGTCGCGCCAAGGATGATCCCACCGATGCGGAGTTAGCACTCGATCTACTGCTTCGCCATCCTGAACGGTTCACCGCGCTCAGGCCGCAGAGTGTGGCCATGCGTTCGCTGCTTAGCCTGATCGAACAGCGTCGGGATCTGGTCAACGACAAGACGCGTTTTACCAACCGTTTATGCAACACCCTCAAGCAATATTACCCGCAGGCACTGGAATGGTTCGAGCAGCGAGACACTCTGTTGTTTTGCGATTTTCTCACTCGCTGGCCGACACTCCTGTCAGCCAAACGGGCGCGTAAAACCACGCTTGAGGCGTTCTTTTATGCCCACAACGGGCGTCGCGCCACATTGATCGAGGCGCGTTTGGCGTCGATTCGTGCGGCATCTGCGCTCACAGAAGATGCCGGCATTATCGAGCCTTGCCGCTTACACGCCCTCGCGTTGGTGGAGCAACTACGCACCGTCCTCTCGGTGATCGATCGCTTCGATAAGGAAATCGAGCGGGTCGCTTCTGCACTACCGGATTACGCATTGTTTCGTGGCTTGCCGGGCGCAGGCCCGCATCTAGCGCCACGTTTACTCGCAGCCTTCGGAGAGCAACGTGAGCGTTTCCATGGCGCGGACGAGTTGCAAAAATACTCAGGCATTGCCCCGGTGACGGAACGGAGCGGTAAGAAGAGCTGGGTGCATTGGCGCTGGCAATGTCCAACATTTCTTCGTCAGACCTTCGTGGAATGGGCGGGGCAGACCATCAATAAATCCTTTTGGGCTGGAGCTTTCTACCGGCAGCAACGCGCCAAAGGGAGCACCTATCAAGCTGCTGTACGCGCACTCGCGTTTAAGTGGATTCGGATTCTATATCGGTGCTGGCAGACCAGGACGCTCTACGATGAAACCACCTATTTGAATGCCTTGAGGAAGCGCGGTTCACCGCTCCTGAAGAACCTCGATTTAGGTTGACTGACTTCCTCAGGGCGTGAAGCTG
>NZ_JBWCCN010000046.1:0-1447 GCF_056279485.1 Pseudomonas sp. TE12508
GCAGCGATGGCGTTGCCAGTGCCGTGCAATCGTTGAAGGCTGGCGAGAGTCACAATGAAGTGTTCACCGTGCAGGTCAGCGACGGCCTCGGCGGCATCGACACCCAGCTGGTGACTGTCACCGTCAGCGGCACTAACGATGCGCCCGTACTCAGCTTCGTGACGGGCAACGATGCCGGCGCGGTAAAGGAAGACACCACCCTCAGCGTCAGCGGCCAGTTCAGTTCGGCCGACATCGATCACGACGCAACCGCCAGCTGGAGCATCAATGGCTCGGCTTCGGGCACTTACGGCTCGATCGTCGTCGACAGCACTGGCCAGTGGACGTACACCTTGGCCAATGGCAGCGATGGCGTCGCCAGTGCCGTGCAGTCGCTGAAGGCTGGCGAAAGTCATAATGAAGTGTTCACCGTGCAGGTCAGCGATGGCCTTGGCGGTGTCGACACCCAGCTGGTGACTGTCACCGTCACCGGCACCAATGACGCACCCGTACTCAGCTTCGTGACGGGCAACGATGCCGGCGCGGTAAAGGAAGACAGCACCCTCAGCGTCAGCGGCCAGTTCAGTTCGGCCGACATCGATCACGATGCCACGACCAGTTGGACCATCAACGGCTCGCCAACCGGAACCTACGGTTCGATCGCCGTCGACAGCACTGGCCAGTGGACTTACACCTTGGCCAATGGCACCGATGGCATCGCCAGTGCCGTGCAATCATTGAAGGCTGGCGAAAGTCATAATGAAGTGTTCACCGTACAGGTCAGCGATGGCCTCGGCGGTGTCGACACTCAGCTGGTGACCGTTACCGTCAGCGGCACTAACGACGCCCCGGTACTCAGTTTCGTGACGGGCAACGATGCCGGCGCGGTAAAGGAAGACAGCACCCTCAGCGTCAGCGGCCAGTTCAGTTCGGCCGACATCGATCACGATGCCACGACCAATTGGACCATCAATGGCTCGGCTACGGGAACCTACGGCTCGATCGCCGTCGACAGCACCGGCCAGTGGACGTACACCTTGGCCAATGGCACCGATGGCATCGCCAGTGCCGTGCAGTCATTGAAGGCTGGCGAAAGTCACGATGAAGTGTTCACCGTGCAGGTCAGCGATGGCCTTGGCGGTGTCGATACTCAGCTGGTGACTGTCACCGTCAGCGGCACTAACGATGCGCCCGTACTCAGTTTCGTGACCGGCAATGATGCCGGCGCGGTAAAGGAAGACACCACCCTCAGCGTCAGCGGCCAGTTCAGTTCGGCCGACATCGATCACGATGCCACGACCAATTGGACCATCAATGGCTCGGCTACGGGAACCTACGGCTCGATCGCCGTCGACAGCACCGGCCAGTGGACGTACACCTTGGCCAATGGCAGCGATGGCATCGCCAGTGCCGTGCAATCGTTGAAGGCTGGCGAGAGTCACAATGAAGTGTTCACCGTGCAGGTCAG
>NZ_JBWCCN010000047.1:0-1320 GCF_056279485.1 Pseudomonas sp. TE12508
GAAGGTAATTCGCGCTTCCGCCCGCTGATTGCACAGGCAACCCACGAAACGCTCAGCTTTCATCGTGTTTGGAGAGTTTTCACACAGCCTGGGTCGTTTTCTGCCTGTCGCCAAGGGCTGTATCCGACCCAATACGGTCTGTCGCCGCCGGCAAATGCCCAATCGCCGCCGCTAAGATGTGCCGTTCACTTATGCCCGCTTGATGATTAGGTGGAGCGCACGGGCTCGACTCAGGGTGTAGCTGAGTCGCTCGACTTCGGTGTCAGAACTATCGCGCCGTCGATCACCTCCATCGTCAACACGTCACCGATGCTCAGTCCTAAACTGGCGAGTAGCTCAGGCGGCAAATCAATGATGACGTCGCCACTTCCATCCGCAGGATCTTGGCATTTCACTGTCCAGCGTTGGGCTTCGATCATGATGTTACTCACACTTTGGTCTTGGCGGGGACGATTCACTATGCTCGCAATGTCTTCGCAAGTTGAAGCGTGATGCTGACCGCTGAGGACTCCTTCTGGCCGATTTCTGTCTGTCGTGACGGGCAGCAGTCGGCCAAGAGCTGCCGGTCGCAACAGGCGATTTCCATACTGAAGTAGTCAACTGTCTATCAATCTCACGGAGCCTGGCCAGTCAAATTTCCAATGCTCGCGAGAAAAACTCTGGTATCCCGATTGGACCGCAGACAGACCACGCGGCAAGTGGATGGCGCAGTCGCCACGAGTTGCTGCATCTTTGCTCGCGCTGATTTTTTCGTCCGCCACATGAATCTAAAAAATTCCGGCAGATTCGCCAGCAGTTCGGGGCAGTTCTCCGGCAAGTCAGGCCGAGACCGACCGCGCTGGAGCAGCGTTCTGAGCACTACGCGCCAGAATCGAAGCGTCGCCGAACGATCAATCCATATCAAAAGATCTGCGCGGGCCACCCGATTGTCCCAAGTGGCTGAATGGCCACCTTCGAATATCCAGCGTTCACGGGCCTCGATCTCGCGACAAAGATGAGTCTTCTCGCCCCAGCTCCGTTCGACCCATCCTGGCTGCCAGTGGATAGTGTCGATATGAATGATCGGTAAGCCCGTAAGCTGGCCAAGCTTACGCGCCAAAGTGCTTTTACCAGACCCGGGTTGCCCAACAATCATCACCCGCAGCATCGAAGCTCCTTCTCGCTATGCAAGCTGATTTTTTGGGGGTGGCGATTTTACGTCAATGCCAGTCTCCGCCAACAAACAGAATCGACCCAATATAGATAGTCCGTCCCACCTTCATCGATACTGGTAACGGTTGGCAGGTAGCTGTCAGCGAGGGTGGAACATGCACCTGTAGA
>NZ_JBWCCN010000048.1:0-1283 GCF_056279485.1 Pseudomonas sp. TE12508
GGGTAGAAACCGGAGACATCCTTTACGTTTTAAACCGGAGACATCGTTTACAGGTATGAAATACGGTCAGGAGGTGCCTGACCATGCCCTGGAATCGAGAGTCCCCAATGGATCAGAGAGTGAAACTCGTAGGCGACTGGATGTCCGGCGCCTATTCCAAATGTGAGCTGGCACGGCATTACGGTGTCAGCCGGCCCACTTTGGACAAGTGGCTGGCGCGCTATGCTGAACGTGGCATCGACGGCCTCAAAGAGCTGTCCAGACGTCCGCGTCACAGCCCCCATCAAATCAGTGAGCATGTCCTTGAGTTGCTGATCGCTTATAAGCGCGAGCATCCGAGTTGGGGGCCTGAGAAGTTGGTTCACAACCTTAAAAATACGCACGCGGAGCTGTCTTGGCCCGCGTTGAGCACCGCTGGCGAATGGCTCAAGCGTGCAGGTCTGGTGCAAAAACGACGTTTCCTTAATCGCCCACCGACGGGGCCTATTCCGTTACGCGAAGCCACAGAGCCCAATCAAACATGGGCGGCGGATTTCAAAGGCGACTTCGCCCTGCAATCAGGTCAGCGCTGCTTTCCTTTGACGATCTCCGATCATGTCAGTCGATTCCTCTTACTTTGTCGGGCGCAAAGTAGTGTGGCTGGGGCGCGCGAAGGATTTGACTGGGCTTTTCGAGAGTATGGGTTGCCCAATGTCATTCGTACGGATAACGGTTCACCTTTTGCCTCGACCGGCGTGTCGCGCATCTCCAGCCTGGCGGCCTGGTTCATACGCTTGGGTATCTATCCCGAGCGTATCCAGCCCGGACGCCCTGACCAGAATGGCCGCCATGAACGAATGCACCGAACCCTCAAGGCTGCGCTGCTTCAGACACCTGAGCATAATTTGGTACAGCAGCAGTTGGCGTTTGAACGGTTTCGCCACGAATACAACTACGAACGCCCTCACAAGGCCCTGGCAATGAAGGTTCCGGCGGATGTTTATGTGCCATCCAGCCGCCTCTACGACGGACGTGTGCCGGAGGTGAATTACCCTTCACAAATGCTGGTCAGAAAAGTCCGGCAAAACGGTTCAATGAAGTGGAAAGGCGGAATGGTATTTGTCAGCGAATCGCTGGTGGGTGAGGCACTAGGGCTGAAGGAGGTGGAAGATGAGGTCTGGGAAGTGTATTTGTGCAATTACCTTTTAGGTCGTTTGAAAAGCGGTGAAAACCGCCTTTCAAACCCACAAAAACGTAAAGGATGTCCCCGGTCTCGATTGTAAAGGATGTATCCGTTTCTACAT
>NZ_JBWCCN010000049.1:0-1195 GCF_056279485.1 Pseudomonas sp. TE12508
TGTGGGAGATTCTATGGTTGAGGGGAAGCCCTCAACCCGTTTTCGCTTGGTATTCACTCTGCCCTTTCAGCAGTGCAAATACGACCCGTGCAAGCTTACGGGCCAAGATCACCAAGGCCTGCGTTGTACTGAAACCCCGAGCTCTTTGCTCCTCGTAAAACCCTTTCCAGGCGGGGGTGCGGCTGGCTGACATGGCTGCGTTGTGCAGAAGTCGGCGAGCTTCCGGATCTCCGCGCTTGGTCAGGCTTCGACGACCATCCTTTTGCCCTGACTTCGATACCCGCAAGTCCATCCCCAGAAATGCGATAAATGCATCCGCATTTCTGAAGTCGCCTCGCTGAAACGCCGCAATCAACCGTGCGCCTGTCAAAAAGCCAATGCCTTCAACTTTCATGCAACGCTTCAACTGGGCGAGTAAACCAGCCTCGTTCAGATGATCATTGATCATCTTCTCGACCAGTGTTTCAAGCCTGCGCATGGATGCCAGTTGCTCGGCAAATGCGGTTTTGAGCAGGGGTTCATTCGCCCAGCTCTGCACCAGACCGACTCGCGCCTGAACCAGCGCCGCGCGGCGGCGGAAAAGACTCAGTAGGCGACGATACAGTGGGGATGGCGGGATCCAGGGGTGGAGTTCTTCGTACTCATTTTTCAGATAACGAGCGAGCAGTTTGGCGTCCAACGCATCAGTTTTGGCCCGAATCTTCACGCCTTTGCGGTAATGACTCAGCTCGTAACCGCCGACCATGTAGATGGTGCAGCCAGCCTCATGGGCCAGATCGGCGAACTCCAAGTGATAGATGTTGGTCGACTCGATGGCCAGATCAACCGGCGTCGGCAAGGCTTTCAGCCATTTTTTGATGGCTGCCTTGTCATTGGTAATTGTCTCAAGAAGATCCCGTTCAGCCTGATAGATCACCAGTTCATTCTTGGCGACATCCACACCTACGATCGGCTTTACGACAGAAACCGCCATTGCCATTGAAATTCCTCCGGGATAAGGTTTTGAGCACTTGAAGGGCTCACCCAGAGGCGCAGGCTTGTTCCTATCGTCGGTCCTAGCCAGATGCATTCTTTATCGGCGCTTGGGTGAAAGGAGGAGGGGCGAAATCTCCCACGGATCTGTACTGCGTCAACAGTCAGAATCGGGCTTTGTCCCTCCTCCTCCCTTCAAGTCCCAGCATACAAGCGGGCTTGC
>NZ_JBWCCN010000050.1:0-1078 GCF_056279485.1 Pseudomonas sp. TE12508
TGTCCCGTCCTGAATAAGGTTTACACCTTCTGATCTGTTTTTCAGGAGGACGTAATGGAATCAGCAAAAAGGCGTAGTCAGCGAGACTACACGCTGACCTTTAAATTGTCGGTCGTCGATCAGGTCGAAAAAGGCGAGCTGAGTTATAAAGAGGCTCAGGAGCGCTACGGGATTCAAGGCAAAACGACCGTTCTGACGTGGTTACGCAAGCACGGTCGGCAGGATTGGAGCCCAGGCGGATACATTGGCTCGCCGAGGATGGGGTCTATGCCCGACAAAAACCGCCCATTAACGCCAGAGCAACGCATCAAAGAGCTTGAAGAGCAGTTAGCTCTGTCCAATCAGAAAGCGCAGTTTTTCGAGGCGGTCGTGGATGTCTTGAAGAATGACTACGGTCTCTCTGTCGTAAAAAAGCGTCCCGGCAAGTCCTCGCGCAAAAACGAATCAAAAACCTGAGCATCAGCAGGGCTTGCCAGTTCATGGGGATAAGCCGACAGGCTTACTACAAACGCAATCGCGCCGATGCTGCTCGTCTGGTTCTGGATCAGAAAGTTGCCGATTTCGTTCAGCAAAAACGTCAGCGGCAGCCGCGTTTGGGCACCCGAAAGCTGCATTACTTGCTGCATTGCCAGCCTCAACTTGAGCTGCAAGTGGGTCGAGATCGGCTGTTTTCGATTCTGCGGGAAAGACGTTTATTGGTAGCTCGCAAGCGGTCTTATCACAAGACGACCAATAGTCATCATCGCTTTCACCGCCACCCGAACCTGCTCAAGCCAGGTCCTGATCAGGTTGTTCCAAGCGGCCCGGAACAAGTCTGGGTGGCTGACATCACCTATTTGCCCACTCAGGAAGGTGTGGCCTATCTGAGCCTGGTAACGGATGCTTTTTCGCGAAAGATCGTGGGCTATCACGTCCATGAAAGCCTTCACACCGAGTCGGTAGCACAGGCACTGCGCCGGGCGGTAAAGCACCGTCGGACAGAGCAGTCGCTGGTGCATCATTCAGATAGAGGTATCCAATATTGCTCGGGGATGTACCAAGCGTTGCACGCGAAATACGGTATTCGATGCTCAATGAC